>JASFVD010000073.1:0-8659 GCA_050050015.1 Anaerolineae bacterium
CCTCACCGGTGGTACCAGAATCGGATTCGTGCCTCAACCAGCGCCTTTGGTCGCCGCCCCCGGTCACGGGACAGTGACATTGGCGCAGTGTCATTGCTCGATCTCTGGGACACTTGACTCAGAGCCGCTGCTTCCCGATTGTCTGCCCGACGTCATCGATAGCTCGGTTCGATGTCAGGTCCGGGCTATTACGCCCATCTAGATCACGTCTTCTGTGTTCCCGGCGGCTCAGGGGAGAAGTGGATTTCCGCCCGGACGTTAGTACGTGGGGGCCCGCGACCGTGAGTGCAGCGATGGCCTTCCTGGAGGAGAGGTCACCGTCCGCCGTAGAGACGGACGCTCACACCCTGGAACGTCCACTGCTGATCGAGGTCCAGAGCCGCCGCCAGGGTTCGGGGAGTCAAGCCCTCCGGATCTGTGTACCACTCGTGACTGTACACCAGCCAGGTCCGCTGACGACCAGCCACGAGACTGCGCAGCCTCGGCACATCTCTCTCCCTCATCTTCGGCTCCAACACGCCTCGATCGAAGAGGTCCACCGGCAGCCCATGCTCGATGACGTCCGGCATCGGTTGGCGATTGTACAGTTCGCCAAAGTAATAGTCAAAGGGTATCTGACCCCACGCATCGTTGAACAGCACCACGTCGCCGGGCTGAATCTGCTCTGCGACCAGGGCTGCTGCCTCATCCCACGACTCTTTCTCGACATCAGCATAGTAGGTGCCCAACGCAGCACCGTTGATCCCCACCATGGCCACGACGGCAGCCAGCATGCATCCGCCCGAGCTCATCTTGGGGATGGCACAGGAACCCGCCCGTCCGATGCCGACAGCCAACATCAAGTAGAGCGGAATCGAAGCCCAGACAAGTGTGCGTGCGCAGAGAATGGGGCGCCATAGGCTTACCAGCCATTGACCAACAAACGGGGTCACGAACATCAGCCCAAGAAGCACGGAATAGTTGGGTCTCCGATTGATCTCCCTCAGCCCCAGAAGAGCCAAACCCGCCAGCACAGCGTCGACCACCAAGCAGGTCGCGAGCGACCAAGCCGAGGCATCACACAGGAATGCGCTCACCACGCCCGGAATCGTGAGCGGCGTCGGCGCAGGCAACCAAAACCGGCCAAAGACGTCGGATGCCTGCGAGAGTAGCGTGGGAATCCAGGGGAGCCAGAGTAGGACAATGACGACCTGCGTCCCGAGCCAGCGCCCCAACCATGACCTGCGGGATCCCTTCAGGGAGGGGGTGAACACCTCATTTGCACTCGACTGGTCAGCGACCTGGCTTCTGATCAGACCATGGCCCAGCACGACGACATTGGCAGCGAGCGGGAAGAAAACGGCGGTGTTGTGTGTCCACAGCATGGCGGCTGTGCACACGGCGTAGCCTACCCAGGGCAGCCAGGTCGCCCGAGCACGATCGGGCGCCCGAGTGCATGCAGCTCCTTCCCACGGGCGAACTGCACCAGAGGCGCCGATTCCCCTCCTTTGATCGAGCAGTCGGACGAACGCATTCAGAGCGCCACAGGCAAGGAGGGTCAGAAGTGGGTACATTCGTGCCTCCTGGCCAAGCCGAACGTGGAATGGAGACAAGGCCAAGAGCAAAGCCCCGACCAGGCCGGCCTTCCGATTGGCAATACGCCGCCCCAGCAGGTACACAAGCGGGATGGTCAGAACGCCGAACGACGCCGAGAGCGCCCTCGCGCTCGATTCACCGTCGCCGAGGACGGCCGTCCATCCGCGCAGCAAGGCATAATAGAGTGGAGGATGATGGTCGACGAGGCTGATCCACCGCACCATCTCGCTCAGGGGGTGCCTGGCCAGCCATACACTGAACGCCTCGTCAATCCAGAGACCGTCGGAACCGATCCGATGCAGCCGGACAAAGAGGCCCACTGCCATGATGACCAGCAGCGGCAGAAGACTGAAGGCCTGGGTTATCGGGTCCTCCCGCGCGGCTCGATGTCCTGCGGGTCGCGCGGGCGTCCCTGGTGCCCGCCCCTCACTAACCACAGACAGCAAGTGCCCGAATGGTGATCCACTTGTTCGGTTCGCCGACTGCCCCAAAGTCAGCCCAGAACTTGCCGGCTGACCGTTCCAGCGACCAGGCACCGTCCGGACGTCGTCGGCGTGCTAGCCAACGCTTGGCCGCGGCAAGACGCGGGTCGTCTCCGCACCCCGCACCGGCAAGCACCTCCGTCCACTGAAGCAGATCTGTCGTCTCGGTGAGGGGGAACGTGAGGAGGAAACGCCTGGAGTCGCGGGATGCCTCGCTCGGCAGGGCGTCCAGCAACCAGTGAGACGTGGCCCGCCTCAGCCGACGGATTCCTTCATCGAGTCGTCGTGGCACCACGGCGTTTGCCGCCCATAGCACCTTCACTGCATCCCCCGACGACACGGCATCCCACCCGCGGGCTTCAGCTTTCCTCACGACCCAGGACCACGCCTGCCTCACCTCTGGAAGGTCGCCGTATCCGAGCGTTTCTAGAGCCCAGAGCAGGCTGCCGTTGAGGCCTAGCGGTGCATCACCATCCTTGCTGCTGGCCCGGAACGCGCCATCCTCCCGCTGATTCTCCCCGAACACGTGGTGAACAGCGCGGTCGAGAGCGGGACACCGGGCCATCCCCAGCTGCGCCAAGACGAGAATCTGCCACACGGTGGCACGATAGCGTGGGCTGTAGCCGATCCCAGGATGCATCCAGTAGCCCTGCGGATATTGGGCAAGAAGAATGTCCCGCGCCGGTTCGACACGTGGGATGGCCTCGCGACTGGCGCGTACCTCCAGGGCGTCCTTGTTCTCCCGAAGTAGCCTGGTGAGCGTCAGGTAGCGGGCCGAAGGATCGCTCTGCTCAAGAAGCCATGCCACTGTCCTGCTGCGCAGATTGGGATGGCCTACCTGAAGAACCATTGGGCAATCTCGTAGCCTCTCAGGAGCGTGAGGATCGCACCGGCAACAATGAAGGGCCCATAGGGTACGTGATCGCGCAAGCCCCGGATCCGCGTTACTACGAGGATCAGGCTGACCGCCGCGCCGATGAGGATGGTCAGCACGATGGCCTCAATCACGAGCGGAAATCCCGTGATGATGCCTACAAAGGCGGCCAGCTTGACATCGCCCCCTCCCATTGCTCCCGCCCCAAAGGCGTAATGGCCGATCAGCGCCACGAGGAAGAAGAAGAGAAACCCGACGAGCCCTCCGAGCACCGCGCTCCGCCAGCTCATGCCCGGAACGAAGAAGCTTCCTGCTAGGCCAAGAACCATGGCGGGATAGGTCACCACATCCAGGATGAGGCGACGCTCAAAGTCGGTGATGAGGACGAGAGCCAGGATCGTGATGTAGAGACCATAGAAGACCGACTTCGTCGACGGACCAAAGGCGATCCAGAGGTAGCCGTACGTTAGGCCCAGCCCAATCTCGGTCATGGGGCGGCGAAGCCGAATCCGAGCACCGCAGGATCGACACTCTGGACGCCCGAGGACGTAGCCGACGACTCCGAGCCACTGCCACCAGGGGCGCTCGCGAGCGCAGTACGGGCAGTGTGGCCGGGTCGGCGTTCCTCGACCTGGCAGATCGGACCCAAGTTGGTTGACGACGCCGCCGACCAGAACGCCCAGTAGGAAGACAAGAAGGGTGATCAGCATGACAATTCCTTATGGTGTGCAGTTCCCGGCGGCAACTCGGCAGGAAAGAATCACCTGCCCTACAGGGTGTGCAAGATCGGACCATCGGTGACCACGGACCTGAGGCGTCGGTCCTTCGTTGGAATCTCAGACGCAATCGGGAGACTCGTATGCCGCGCCTGACCCCCGGCCACACGTGCTAGGTCCCACAACCCGACTGCTGATGTGCCCCGAGACCGTCACTGCGATTCCGCCTGGTTGCAGAGTTCAACGCCTCTGAGGGCGTTTTGGTCCTCCGGGTCAATCTGGAGCGCGGCTTCGAACAAGGGATAGGCCTTGTCGCACTCGTCCAGGAAGAAATGGGCTAATCCCAACGTGTAGAAGTAGTCGATGCGCGGTCCCTCCACCCAGGTCGCTTCGAACTGTTGATCGAGACTTCCGTCGTCAAGCTCTAGCAGACCGGTAGTGAAGGGTGTGCCAGCGAGGGTTCTGACTCCCTCGAACCACCCGACGTAGGCCTGATCATTCCGCGTGGCCGGCATTGCCTCCAGAGTCACCGTATACAGGCCCGTCCGTGTGTCCATGGTGACGGATCCGCGGGATCCCTGCCAAGCCTCCCCCTCCACCGAGGGACTCAGCGAAGCTTGCAGCGTATCTGTGTCCTCTAGAGAAACCGGGGCAAAGGCACCGCCCATCACCACGCTGGAGGAAGGACTGACCAAGTCACCCTGGCGGCTCTCCACCGACACGACAAACCGCCGCGCCTTCCGCCGGGCTGTCCAGGACTCTAGCGTGATCGCACGCTGCAGGTTTGGGATGGCGTCCTCATAGTTCCGGCGGCTCCAGTAAGTAAACGCCAGGTACCCAAAGGCTGGCCCAAATCGAGGATCGAACTCCGTCGCCTTCTTCAAGTACTCTTGAGCCTCGTCGGGTCGACCCTCATCGAAGTACGCGCGTCCCAATCTATAGTATGCCTCGGCGCTCTCGGGATCGACCCCGGCCGCCTTCTCGAAGCTAGCTATGGCTCGTTCATAGTTGCCCAACGCCAAGTGGTTCTTTCCGACAGAGAGATGGAGATGGACCAGATTAGGATGGATCGTCAACGCCTGCTCGTACGCCTCCAGCGCCCGCGTGTAGTTGCCCTGAACTTCCATCACGTACCCATAGTTGCGTAGGACGTCGACACTCTGATCGTCAAGTTTCAAAGCTGTCTCCGCGCTCTCCACCGCCTCGGACCAGTTTACATTGTCAGCGTAAGCCTCCGCGAGGTACGCATACGCCTCGGCCAGATCGGGCGCCAGTTCGACGGCGTGCTGACAGGTCCCTATCGCCCGTTCGACCTCGCCGTGCCAATCATAGGTCATCCCGAGCACAGCCCACGCGCGGGCGTTCTCGGGAGCCCTGTCCACTGCCTCCTCCGCTCGCTGAACGGCCTCGATAGTCTGGCCTTCAAACGCCAACAGTCGTGCCAGGGCAGCGTACGGTTCTATCGAGTCAGCGTCCAGGTCAATCGCCCGCTCGTACATCGCGATGGCCTCTCTCAGACGACCTTCCCAGTAGAGGTCCTCGGCTTCAAAGACGTACGAAGCAGCCGTCCGCGTCGGCGTGGGGGTGAGGACAACGGTCGGCTCCCCGTCCTGCCGCCGAATTTGAATCAGAAGATAGATACCCGCACCGATTAGGATGAGGAGGATTAGCACGCGCCACGGAGAGGAGCGGCGCCTTCTCGGTCTTGATCCCAAATACATCAGTGTCTCTCTAGTCCCCGCCAATGATAGCACGTCAAAAGCCCAAGTCAAGGTTGTCGCACCCGGAGCTTGTGGTAGAATCTCTAGCAGATGGACGGCGCGCTTGCTCGCCTGCCCCTCTCGGGCCCCGATCTGGAAAACGGAGGAGGTCTTCCGTGCGTAACCTGATGGTCACCGGCGGTGCCGGCTTCATTGGCTCCAACTTCGCTCGCTTGATGCTCGAGAAGTATCCCACGTATCGAGTCGTGATCTATGACAAGCTGACCTACGCCGGGAATCTTGACAATCTCAAGGACGTGGCGAAGAACTTCGGCGACCGCTACGCCTTTGTCCATGCGGACATCTGCGACGCTGGCCCGGTGAGGGAGACCGTCCAAGAGCACGACATAGACACGATAGTCAATTTCGCCGCGGAGACCCACGTCGACAGATCCATCATGGAGCCCGACGCCTTCATCAAGACGGACGTGTATGGCACGTACACGCTGCTTGAGGCGGCTCGTGAGTTCAACTTGGAGCGCTACCATCAGGTTAGCACCGACGAGGTCTACGGTCACGTACCTCGTGGTTCCTCCAAGGAAACTGATCCCATCGCACCCCGCAGCCCGTATGCCGCCAGCAAAGCGAGCGGCGACGTGATGGTGAACGCCTACCACGTCACCTACGGTCTGCCGGTCACCATCACGCGCGGGGCGAACAACATTGGGCCCTACCAGTATCCAGAGAAAGTAGTGCCGCTCTTCACCACCAACGCCATAGACGATCAGCCCCTGCCCCTTTACGGCGATGGACTTCAGGTGCGCGATTATCACTACGTGCTCGACCACTGCGAGGCCATCGATCTGGTGCTGCACGAGGGAAAGCCCGGCGAGATCTACAACGTCGGTACCGGGACGGAGATGCCGAACATCGAGATGACGCGCCTGATCCTGAGGCTGCTCGACAAGCCAGAGAGCCTGATTCAGCCCGTCCGTGATCGTGCTGGGCACGACCGCCGCTATTCGCTCGATGTAAGCAAGATCCGGGCCCTGGTTTGGGAGCCGGCCCACACGTGCGAGGAAGCGATCGCGAAGACGGTCCGCTGGTACGTGGAGAACGAATGGTGGTGGCGCCCCATCAAGAGCGGCGAGCACTATCAGGAGTACTACCGGCGGCAGTACGAAGGGCGAGAGATCCCGGCCTCCTGAAGCGCCGTCGCGGCACGATCTTTGCAGCCATTCTGTGACCGGCGACCAGGGCTCGGGTTCGCAAACCCGTGAGCCATGACCGATCCTGAGCGCATCGCATACTTCCTGCTGAGGGACGTCACCCGTGCCATCGGAGAGTTCGACCTGCTCGAGGATGGTGATCAAGTCGCTGTGGCAGTGTCTGGAGGGAAGGACAGCCGAGCAATGCTCGATCTCCTTCTCCGTCACAGAGACAAGGTTCCCTACAACTACGATCTAGTAGCCCTACACGTCGACGCCAGCGAGGCCGGGCTGCCGCACCGGCGGCCTGAGTTGGAGCCATGGTTCCGGGAGCTGGGCGTCGAGTACGCATTCATCCCCTTGGACCTGCCGCCCCAAGAGCCACTGCCCCTCGACTGCTTCCGCTGCTCCTGGCTCCGGCGCAAGACACTCTTCACCGCCAGTGCCGAGCGAGGCTGCGGCAAGCTGGCCCTCGGCCACCACGCCGATGACGCCGCAGTGACCACGCTGATGAACCTGATGTTCAACGGCCAGCTCGAGACGATGGAACCCCGCGTGACTTTCTTTGACGGTGTAGTGACCGTCGTCCGCCCTCTAATAGCCATTCCGGAGAAGGAGCTTAAGCGGTATGGGAAGGCCGCCGGTTATGCGAATTGGCGGCCGTGTCCCCAGGGGGCTGAGTCGAAGCGAGAGGAGGTCGAAGCGTTTCTCCGTCAGTTCGGTCGTCAACAGGAGCAGATTCGCAAGAATCTCTGGCGTGCGGCCCGGAAGTCAATGGGCTTCTGATCAGGTCGACAGCCTGGGCCCAGAACCCTCACTCTCCTTCCACGAAACACACGAGGCCGTCGACAATGCCCTCCGCCACCACGTCAGGCCGCTCAGTTAGCAGATCGCGGTCTAGCCACAGAAACCCTGTCTCGATAATCGCTCCCGGCGTTCTGCCATCGATGGTATAGAACGTATGGTAGTTGGTCATGTGGCCCGTGATGCTGTTCTCATGGAACGGGAGACCAGTCCGTTCAGCGTACGAGTCCGACAGACATTGGACCAACCTGTCTTCTTCCTGGGGCACGACGCTGTCCACGACACTGGCAACTTTGAAGCCCGTAGGTGGTGGCGTGGCATCAGGGATGCGCTGGCACGAATCCGCGTGGATCGAAACCAGGGCATCGGCCAAGTATCCTCCAAGGCGGTCGTCGTATTCCTGCAGCAGATCAGCCTGATAGCCCAAGCCTCGCAGTGACTCGACGACGATCTCTGCGACCACCAGGTTCACCTCAACCTCCGTCAACCCGTCGGAACACACCGCACCCTCGTCGCTCCCCCAGTGCCCGGCGACGATGCCAATGCGCGCGCTGCGTTCGGACTCGTCGTCCGAGAGGGGGAGGTCCATCCCTTCCGATGTCTCCAAGCCGGGACCGATATCTGGCGAAAGCCCCCCCAACGCATCCGGCTGTCGGAAGCCTTGCACCACCGCGACGATGGCCGTCAGGCATGTTATGATGACGATCGCACGCGACACGTTGGGGCCAGCGCCGCCAGATCCCTTGTACACGACCGAGGCATGTTCGTTTCTTCGACGCGCCACTTGACTCCTCCTCAGCCCGTATGGTACGTCAGACGCGACGGATCGTCAACCCCTGGCTGGTGCGTGTTCGCGCGTTACCGGCGACGAGGTTTCCGCTTCAGGCTACCGTTCATTAATCGAATCAGGCTCTTACGGTGCAGCCCTGTCACGGCCTCCATCTCGTCCAAGAGCCGTCCCTTCGCTTTCCGATCCCCTTCCCGGTACCGTGTTCTCACTCCTCTCAGATACTTCCGTCGTTCGTCAATGGTCGTAGCCACTTTCTTTGTCATCCTTCCCTCCGGTCAGACTACTAAGTGGGGGAATAACCCCCTTCGTTAACATCATGGTTGAATGAACGCGACGACTTGCATCCCCTGGAAGCTGTGCTATAATACCGGCCGTCGAGCGGGCGTAGTTCAATTGGTGGAACGTTTCCTTGCCAAGGAAAAGGTTACGGGTTCGAGTCCCGTCGCCCGCTCTATATCATACATAGCGGTCTGAGTGAAACCCAGGAGGTGCAGCCAGGGTCATCCCTTC
>JASFVD010000074.1:0-8629 GCA_050050015.1 Anaerolineae bacterium
GACGTAGTCCAACGGGTCCGCGTCTGCCCTTTGGGCGCAGGAGCGCTGGCCGGGAACCCGTTTAGGATCGACCGCAGGGCCCTGGCTCGGTCGCTCGGCTTCGACGCCGTAGCCCAGAACAGCATCGACGCCGTGAGCGACCGCGACTTCGTGGTCGAGTTCCTCTCTTGGGCCGCCCTGACGCAGACGCATCTCAGCAGCCTTGCCGAGGACCTCATCATCTGGGCCAGCCGGGAGTTCAACTTCGTGGAAATCGACGACGCCTACGCAACGGGGTCCAGCCTGATGCCGCAGAAGAAGAACCCTGATTCGCTAGAGTTGATCCGGGGGAAGAGCGGGCGCGTGATCGGTCACTTGACTGGGACGTTGACCATGCTGAAGGGCCTCCCAACCGCCTACAACAAAGACATGCAGGAGGACAAGGAGCCGCTCTTCGACGTGATTGAGACGCTGAAGATCGAACTACCAGTCTGCACCGGCGTGATCCGCACGCTGACGGTGAATGCTGACCAGATGGCGGCTGCCCTCGATGAGGCGACGCTGGCAACGGATCTGGCCGACTATCTGGTGAGCAGAGGCGTGTCGTTCCGGCAGAGCCACCACCTCGTTGGGGAGGCCGTCCGAACCGCGGAGAATCTGGGTGTCTCGCTGAACCAGCTTGAGTTGGACGCGTACCAGGCCATCAGCCCGGCCTTTGCCGGGGACGTGTATGACGTCTTCGACGTGAGGCGCTCGGTTGAGGCACGGTCCACGGAGGGCGGAACGTCAACCACGGCGGTGCAGACCCAGATCCAGCGAGCGTGGGAGAAGCTTCGCACCGCGGGACGAACGTCGGGCGAGTAGCCGTCAAGTTGAGTCTGCGCCCGGAGTGAGGTCGACATCACAGAGGGGAACACGCGTCGGTGACCTCGCCCGCCAGAGCGCGAGGCTGTCGACGGGCGTCAGCAGTCCGCCCCGTGATGCCCCGGAGCATCAGGGTAACTAGGTGCGTCGTCCTCTCTGCGGCTGAAGCCCGTGGGTCGGCTTGTCCAACCTCGTCGTTGCTCGCCTTGCGTCTGGTGCCCGGCCACCAGGACCCGGGAGAGGACGAGAGGACGCTGTTGGACAGAGGATACCGCGGTCTCTCATCGATGACTCTTCAGGATCAGGGGCAGGTAGAGCGTTGTCCGTCCCACGAAGACGGTGACCTCATCCGTGCCCACATACCCATCGCTGTCCGTCACCATCAGCGTAATGCGATGAGTGCCTGTCGTCAGGTCGCTCGCCCAGAGCTCCCTGCCCGTACCCAGCGCACCGTCCTGGTCCGAGCTCCACGCGAAGATCGCTCCACCCAGCGATCCGTCCTCGGTGTCGATGCTCGTCCACTCATAACGATGGTGGCTCCCCAATCGAACCGGTCCCCAGTCTCGGGTTCCACAATCGAGGTTCTAGGAACCCTGCGCGCAAGCGAGAAGGCACCATCGGACTGGTCCGCACCGGTGTTGACTCCGTCGCTGGCGATGACACGAATGCGAGCTTGATCGCTACCCGGCACCGTTGAAACGTCCTCCGATCCAACCACAAGGCTCGTCTCCGTCCAGTCTACGTTCAGCGCTAGCCAGGTCTGACCGTCGTCGCGGCTGTACTGGACAGTGTAGAGCAGATCATCGCCGTCGTCTTCGTCATACGCCGCCCACGAGATGGGCAGCGTGTCGGTGAAGGCCTACCCGCCATTGGGCGACAGGAGTGTTACCACCGGGGCGTAGGCGCTGACCGCGCGAGCAGCCACCTGCTTCCCGTCCTGTTCCAGCACGACGCGCGCCGTCTGAGCATGGTAGGGGAGGATCTCCGCAAAGGCTTCCTGATCCGGAGACGGACCGGCGTCCGTCAACGCCGTCGTGGTGAAGGCGTGGGTGTAGAGAGCGGTGCCATTCGCGTCCTCGAGGATTAGGCTGTACGCTCCATCCTCCTGCGCGTAGGCCAGCGAGCGGGACAGGAACTCGGGGTTCGGGTCCGAGGTGCGGTAGAACGTCCTCAGGACGGCCGTCCCCTCCGTCGGCGAGACGACCCCAGCGGCGAAGAGGTACTCATCCGCTTGAGCCCACGCCTGCGGCACGTCTGACAGCTCGGCCGACACCGAGGAGGAGGCTCCTCCGAATACGGGACACGTCCCCTCACCGAGCCGCTCGTAGGTCCAATCTGAGATCCATCGAGGATCGCCGTAGGACATGAGGTCGGCCGAGCCCAGAGGGGGGAAGATTCCCGGCCCACTGGGCCCATCAGGCCAGAAGCCGTAGAAGGCCGACGGGTCCTATGCGGCACGTATAGGGATTATCGCAGATGGGCGGCACAGCTTCCAGGTAGGGATAGCCAGCATCCACATCTCCCCCATCTGGCTCGCACCCCGTACACAGCACGTGCCGGCGACCGAGGTTGTGCCCCAGCTCATGAGCCATGATCCTTCCACCAACCGGCTGTGGCCAGTCTGCTCCCCGCGCGATCGCCATCACCCCCGCGGCCTGATGACCGGGACGATACCCCATGCCCGCACTTCCAGTGGGCTGGCTGTTTGGATGGACCATACCATAGAAGTGCATGTCCGAGCAGGGACGGTCCCAGGTCCAGAACGCATAGCACCACAGATCAGAGAGGACCCAGCCATAGTCATCGGGCAGATCGTACTCCCAACCGGTCTCGTGGCCGGCGGGCGTCATCGTCCGCCCGGCATGGTCCTCTATCCCTCCCTCCGGCACAGGATAGTAGACTCCCAGCAGGCGAAGGATGCCGTCGTAGCCCGCATCGCCGACACGATACGTATCCAGGTGTAGGTGAACGGGAACCATCATCAAGCACAAGTCACAGCCTGGCTCAAAGGTCACAATCTCCAGGCGCTCGTTATCGGCGTGGCTCACCTCCGCCATCGAGTGATCTGGATTGACCACCCCTCGAAGCTCAACCGTGCCCGAGCGCCACTCGGGCGGGAGCGCAAAGGTGAAAGCGTCGTGGAGGTTGGCCCGGTCGCCGCCGCCTGCGTGTGCCGTAGTAAGCCGGTCAGGTGAGAGGGGCGATCCCGGCAGTGGCAGGCCATCGCGCGAACCGTGCAACTCGGCGTCGACACCGGGGACGTCGGACCAGCCCGAGCGCGCATAGAAGCGCACGTAGGTGCGCTTGTCCTCGACCAGGGGCACCTCGTTTGCCAGATTCTGGATGACCTGCGTGACCTCCAGGGCAGTGGCCTCCAGGTCCTCGAGCACGGTAGTCTCGTCCTGACAGGCATAGACGGAGATGTTGCCCGCCTCGTCTCGGGCGCGCACCCGAAAGGCATACGTATGCAGATACTGAGCGCCGGTGAAGGTGCCCGACGTGCCCGACGTGCCCATCTGCCAATCTGTCCAGGTCCCGCCGGGATCGTCGCGCACCTGCACGTCGTAGCTGGCCACCCCGCTGGTGGAATCTTGGTACGACCAGTGGACATCGAAGGAGACATTCGTCGTCGTGCTCGGAGCGTCGATCCAGCAGCTATGCGGACCAGCCGTATCGACTCCGAACGGCCCCAGGCGGGCGATATCGCTGGCGTTTCCGCCGAGGTCGAGCGCGCGAAGGTGCAGGTACCATGCACCGTCGGGCAGGGATGCACTGGTGGTGAAGTTGCTTGTCGTGTCGAGGGAGGTGTCCACGAAGTGAGTGGGTAGCTCATCCCACAGATAGGAGGACCCCGCTATGCCACTGCCGCCACCATCGGAGGACGTCCACGTCACGTAGATGGTGCTGTCGGTGGACCAACCACCCACGGTATGGCTTGAGAGGACCATGACGGGCACTGTGGGAGGCCCGGTATCGATGCGGTACGGTCCCAAGTGCACCGGGTTGGACCAGTTGCCAGCCATGTCCCTGGTCATGAGATGGAAGTACCAGTGTCCGTCACCGGTGGCGTATTGGACGGTACTGAACGGACCCGACCCGCGGCCGTCCATGTCCATCACTTCATCGGGTCGTTCGTCTGATACCTGGGTAAGAGATAAGGAGTAACCTCTCACGCCACTCACGCCGTCATTGCCCCGATCCGTCCACGAGAAATCGATGGAAACGTCGTCGCTCCATGCCCCCTCCACGTGACTAGAGCTGGACAGGTCGGTTGGGTTGGCGGGCGGGTTTGCGTCTATGGCCACGTAGTACACCTCGCTGATGCCCGTCAGCCCCGCCAGGTCGCTGACGCGAAACTGGATGGCGTTCTCCGTTTCCGAGTCCTGGCCAAAGGCCACGCTGGCCGCAGTGATCGTCTGGGACGTGGTGGTGCCGTCGCTGCCGGTGCAGGAAGCCGGTTGCCATCCTCCCGACCCACGAGGCGCTGCCATCGCGAGAGAAACGGTACTCGGCCGTGCTCACGTCCAGGCCGGAGCCAGCGTCAGCTACCTCGATGGTGGCAGTGATCACCTGTGTTGTGACCCACACGGTTGGCGGCGAGGTGGCGGGCTGAAAGTTGTCCTAACCGGCAGGCGGTGGCTCGAAAGCTGTCCAGACCCGCACACCGGTGGCACCCGCTTCGGCGGCCTTGATATCGAGCGCCGAGTCACCGTCGACCGAAGTGAAGTCAGCATCGTAGAAAGTGCCGGATGTGGGCAGGCCGGTGGAGGCGACTGTCCACGAGGTACCGCCGTCGCCCTGCCACACGTGCAGACCCTCCCCTTTGCCCGACGCCAGCAGGTCCAGGTACCCATCCACGTCGAAGTCGGCCAGATCCAGGCTATACGCCGTAGCTGGGGCTGAGAGTCCAGTCAGGCTCGCCAAATTGGTGCCTCCGTCACCCGCCCAGACTTGGATGCCTCCGCCGTCGAGCGCGGCAGCCACGTCTACGTAGCCGTCACGGCTCACGTCGCCAAGCGCAACGGCCCGGAAGGTGCCGCCGGAGCTCGGAGCCGTGCCCTCGACAAAGGAAAAACCACCATCGCCCAGCCAGACCCGCACACCGCTCCCTCTGCAATGGACAGCCACAATGTCCAGGTTGCCGTCGTGGTCGACGTGACCCAACCGCAGGTCACAGAAGCTCTGGCCTCCCCACAAGAGCCCCTTCGACTCCCAGCTAGTGCCGTCCCCGCGCCACATCTCCACGCCCGCGTTGTCGCCACAGGCGACCAGGTCCATCCAGCCGTCGTTGTCGACATCGCCCAAAGCGACGCTGTGGTAGTCACCACTCGAGGGAAGGCCTGTGCTCCGGAGGTCCACGTCCCCGCCCCCCTCCGACAGATGCCAAGCACGAAGTCCCGCGGTGCCGCTGGCCGCTGCCAGGTCGATGTCCTGGCTGTTGTTGATCTGTCCCCAGGTCACAGCTCGCCAGGTTTCGGTGAGCGGAAGATGAGTCTCACCGACACGATCCCAGCCGGTGCCCCCATCCCCGCGCCAGACCTGTATGCCGTCCTCAGCAGTGCCGGCCACGACGTCGGTCGCTCCGTCGCCGTCGAAGTCGGCCGCAGAGACAGCCAACGTGTTAGAGGCAGGGCTCGGTTGAGCTACTTCCACCCAGCTACCAAAGGCAGCGGACGTGTGCGTGTTCTCCCAGGCTATGAGCTCAGAGTCCTCGTCGGCTCCACTGCCACTGACCGCATCGAGGTCGCCGTCGCGATCGAGGTCTACCAGCGCTATGGCATAGACGTCATCGCTGCTGGCGCCGACATTCTCCCGAGTCCAGGGATCGCTGAAGGTGCCCGCTGGGTTGCCCCAGGCCAGAACCTCATAGCTGCCCGCCGCTGCGGAACCAGCGATCACATCAGGACGCCCGTCTGTGTCCAGGTCACCGAGAGCAATGGCGTGCACGGCATCGTCGCTGTCTCCTATCCGTGTTGCACTCCAGGTGTCGACCCACGGCGAGCCGTCGTTCTGCCATGCCGCCAGGCCGTAGTCAGTGGCACCTGGCTCTTCGCGGTCGGAGACGATGTCCGCATCGCCGTCGCCATCGAGGTCGGATAGAGCTACGTCGTCCACGGCACTCTTGCCGGTCCCCGCGAGGTTGGAGGTCCATACGCCCGAGAAGGGCGAGCTCCCGTTCCGCCAGACCACGACGTGATTGCTGGCATCTCCCGAGGCCACATCCAGGTTGCCGTCGTTGTCCAAGTCAGCTATGTCCAGCGCGAGCGTGGGATCCGCGGTGTTGCCTACCACCTGATAGATCCCCCAAGTCCCGGAGAAGGGCGTACCATCGTTCTTCCAGGCGCCGATCACGGCACTGACGTCCCCGGAGATGACATCAGGACAGGCATCATGGTCTAGGTCTCCAACGACCAGCGCGCGCACGGATGCCGCGCCACCGGCCGGATTGCCGGTCCAGCTGCTGTCGAAGGGCGTACCGTCATTCCGCCACACCACCAGCTCCCAGGACGCGCCGTCATCCGCGCCGGTGACAACGTCAAGGAGTCCGTCGTGATCCAGATCGCCCAGCGCCAACGCGTGAACCGCCGCCCCAGCGTCGCCCACCTGGCGCTACGACCACAGGCCCGCGAAGGGAGTGCCATCGTTGCGCCAGGCCATGATAACTCCCGTGGCATCGCCGGAGATCAAGTCGTCGTCGCCGTCATTGTCCAGGTCGCCGGCAACGACGACGAGGACGTCGCCCGTAGTCGCCCCTATGTCACTCCCCGCTCCAAATGAGAGCAAAGAATAGCTCACGGGATCCATCAATGCGGACGCCTGGCTCGTTACAAGTACAAGGAGAGCAACTGCGAGGGAGACAAGGACAGACCTGAGGGAATCGATCGCGTTCTTCATGGCGCACCTCCATCAGACCACAGCGACCAGGTCGGGATCAGCCCCCCGCCTCATGCCGGGGGCGACCGCGGAGCCTACGATTTGAAGACGATTGGCCCGTTCGTGGCACGTGCCCCAGGTGTTGAATGCCCGGGCAGTCGATTCTTGCGATGTGCGCCTCAGAGACTCCGTGCGTCACCCTCTTTCGGGACCTTCGTCCGTGCCGTGAGGGCGCGCAGCGCCGGCCTGCTACGCCCGACAGTAGTGCTTGTTGATGCGAAGTCCGTCCCAGGAGTCTGAGATCTTCGGTCCTGAGCTGAACCGTGGAAGGCCGTGCCTTGTACGCCGGTCGATCACACTTTCGCACCGACATAACGGACAGAATCACAACGAGTAGTTAGGAGGTGCGGAATGCGCGTGAGCCGATGCCCAGACCTCTAGTCGTGGGTTCCGGGCACCTGGCTCGCTTTCTGGATGAGTCGGCGGTGTTGGTCTTGACCTTGGGTGCAGTCAGCGATCTTGTCACCGTTTCTTATACAACAGTTCCCACAAGAGAGCCAGTTCAACTGATGTCAGAACGGAGCCCTGAAGATTACGCCTGAGGGGGAAGGTCAAGGGACTGACCAGCCACGCGACCGAGCCACGGCGGTCTTACTCTGGCGCGCTCGACATCGCCGTCTTCTCATCCGGCGGCACGAGGGCAGCGCCAAACGCGCGGGTTGGGTTTATGCCGTGATGTCGAGGTCCTCCTCTGGAATGATTGAAGCCCCCCAGTGGACGGAGTCGGAAGTCCGGCCGACGAGGGCAGATGTCAGTGCCAGCGACTGACAGCGATCAGGGTAAGGACCGACCTAGCCCGTACGCCACGGCAGTGAGCAGTGACGGTGAGAACGCTGGAGGCACCTGACGGCGCTCCCCCTGGAAGCAACAAGCGTGCGAGAACGGATGAACGAAACGAGAGAGAAGATCTCAAAACGTGAACCTGGCTGTCGCCGGCAAGCGGCTTCGTGCAGAGGAGTCTCGGCAACCCTGTAGCCTCCGGCACATCACGGCCTGGGATCAAGGATGGCGAACAGGCTCAGGTCTCCCTCACGACCGCCAGCACGGAACATCTTCCGCACAGTCAAATTCGAGGCGTCGGCCAGCTGCATCACCTCCTTCTCGTCGATCAGGTGACAATAGCGCACACCCCGGCCGCCGCGCTTCCAGTCAAGCAGGAAGTCGCCAGGATCGAGATCGGCGTCGTCGATGCCCACGTTGTCCCATGCCACCACCTTCTGCCGCATCCGCCCGTGGGCCAGAAACCGCCAGGTGGAAAGGATCACGTAGCCCTCGTCCGCCAACAGGCCAGCGATCTCACCGAGCCCGCGCGCTCGCAGATCGAAGCCGGGAACGTGGTGCAGGACGGCAAGGGCGACCACACAGTCGAAACCCTTCGCCACGGAGTCCAAGTCGGCTACGGTCAGGAGCTTCTCCGTCCACCCCTCCTCGGCGATGTCCAGCGTCGCGAACACCGCCTCCGTGTGGGAGAGTTCCTCAGCGTGGGCCTGCGCCTCCTCGATCAGCTCGGGAATGGCGTCCACGCCAACGTAGCCGGAGCCCGGACGCTCGTCTTCCAGGAGCAGAGCGAGGCGGCCGTTGCCGCAACCCACGTCTAGAATTCTTGCCCCGGAGGGTAGATACGGTAGAATGGACGTGAGAGCTGGGTCCGAGACGGACCGACTGGCGGCGAAGTGCTCGGCAAAGCTAGCATAGAAGTCACGATTGATGGCCAGCAGCCGGTCGATCATCTCCTTCTTCATACAAGGGATTATAGGCGGGGGGCTTGGGAGCGGCAACCAGTACAGCTCGGGATTCAGGCCATCCTACGTCATGGAACAAGAGACCACGATGAGTGAGTGCCAGAGTAGTT
>JASFVD010000075.1:0-8580 GCA_050050015.1 Anaerolineae bacterium
GATCGCTGAGAGCGGGGGCGAGGAAGCCTTCCGCGCCAAGCTGGGGAAATGGGGCGAGACGATTGAGCAAGCCAAACGCGAGGTGCGTGCTCAGTTGATTGGCATGCAGATGACGCAGCGCGCTGTGGCCCAGGTGCCTGAGTCAGACGAACAGGTCCATGCGCGCCACATTCTGGTGGATACCAGGGAGGAGGCCCTGCGGATTCGGTCTCAGCTTGAGGCCGGTGCGGATTTTGCCTCTCTGGCCAAAGCGCATTCGCAGGATGAGAGCACCCGGGACAGTGGGGGGGACCTGGGCTACTTCCCGCGCGGCATCTTGATCTCCCCTGAGGTCGAGGAGGTCGCGTTTTCCCTTCAGCCGGGTCAGTTCAGCGAGGTGATCAGCAGCACGATGGGCTTCCATATCGTGCAGGTAGTGGAGCGGGACCCGGATCGTGCGATCGGTGCCCACACTCTGCAGCTTCTGCGGGAACAGGCCATCAGTGAGTGGATCGAGAGCCTGTGGGCGCAAGCCCACGTGGAGCGTGTCGTGGATTCGGCCCCGTAGACGAGGACTTGCGTGACGTTTTCTAGGACGACCTGCCAGGCAGGCGACGGGACCAAGCCGACCAGTGATGTTGTCGCGGCGCGGGCCCGGCCAAGGGCGGGCAAGGAGATTGAGCGATGAGTAATGACAGAGCTGCCCTTCTGAACCGTCTCACAGTTGCTGTGCTTGTGGCTACGCTGGGTCTTGCGGGCTTCTATCTCCTCGTCGCGGTGGGTGTCTTCGAGGTATTCCCACCGCCGACCCCTATGAAGACACCCGAACCGCCGACGAGCACGTCCACGCCGGAGTGGGACGAGATAGCTACGTGGACGCCTACGGCGATACCGACGGAGACGCCGACAGCGCTGCCCTCTGACACGCCCGCTCCGACCCTCACGCCCTCCTCGACGCCCACCCTGCCCCCTACGCCTACTTTCCCGCCCACGGCCACGACGCCGCCCACGGCGAGCCCCACGCCAAGGGCCACGCGCTCGGCAAGACCCTTCACATATGACGTCACGCTGAAGGCCCCACAGTACGGAGGATGCAGTTGGTCGGGAGTGGCCGGCGAGGTGGTCGATCTGGATGGGAACCCTCTTCAAGGCTACCTTGTTCACGTGTGGGGAGCCGGCATCGACGAGGTTCTCGCGTCTGGCGTCAATCAACACCACAATACGGTCTATGGATCCCAGGCTGCCTGGGAGCAGTTCTTTGCGCCCAATCCCAAAGTGATGGAGGTGCACGTCCAGCTTCACGATCCCTACGGAGAGGATCACCTCCCGATATCCGATGAGATCGTGATCGATTTCCCCGGCTACTGTGGGGGCGCCTTGGGCTATGTTACGTTCACCAAGAATCACTAGACCACCTGCCGAGATAAGCCATGGCAGATGAACGAGTGCTCACAGGGTCTGAGGGCCTTGACGCGATGCTTGGTGGAGGGTTCCTACCCGGCTCGATGGTGCTCGTGCGCGGCGCGCCGGGCACCGGTAAGACATCTCTGGCCCTCCAGTTCCTCATCCGCGGGGCGAGGGAGCATCAGGCTGGGATGTTCATCTCCTTTGAGGAGTTCCCCACGTCGCTCTACCGAGACGCTCGGTCGCTGGGATGGGACCTCAAGGATGCTGAGGAGAGAGGGCTGCTCCATCTGAGGTTCACCTCTCCTGAGGTCTTCTTGGCTGATCTGGAACCCCCCGAGAGCCCTCTCAACACCCTGATACGGGAGGCGAACGTAAGCCGTCTGGTCGTCGACAGTGTCTCCCACTTCGACCGTCTCACCGATGACCCGCAGGAGCTGCGTGGCCTGTATAGTCGGGCCGTGAACGGCCTGAGACGCGAGCAGGTCACGGCGATGCTGTTGGGGGAGGAGAGTCGGTCCAGCTACGGTCAAGCGTTCCAGGGCGGGCTATCGTTCTTGGTGGACGCTATCCTCCTTATGCGGTACGTTGAGATCGAGAGCGCGATGCAGCGCGCGATCCTGGTACTCAAGATTCGTGGATCGGCGCATGCCAAGGAGATTCGACGCTACGTGGTGGAGTCGGGAGGGCTCAGGATTCTGGACGTCTTTGAGGGGCGCGAAGGCTTGCTCAGCGGCACGCCTCACGAGGCATTGAGATAGCGTACCGCCCGTGGGAAAACTCTACGTCGTCGGCACTCCGATCGGCAATCTGGAGGATATCACCCTCCGCGCCTTGCGCATCATGGGGGAGGTCTCTCTCATCGCGGCTGAGGACACCCGACGCGCCAGCAGGCTCACCCGACGGTACGAGATCGACACGCCAACTACGAGCTACTTCGAAGGGAACAAGCTCACCAAGCTGGATGCCATCCTTGGCGCCCTCAGCGCTGGGGACGTCGCTCTGGTTTCCGAGGCTGGTATGCCGGGTCTGTCGGACCCTGGGTACGAGCTCATCCAGACTGCTATCGATCTCGGCTATGATGTTGTTCCGATCCCGGGCCCCACGGCGCCCGTGACCGCCCTCGTTGTCTCGGGACTGCCCACTGATGCCTTCCACTTCCTTGGTTACCTGCCGAGGCGTGAAAGCCGGCGTCGCCGGGTGTTGAAGCGCGTGGCGCGAGAGCAGTGCACCATCGTCACCTTCGAGACCCCCCACCGTCTCCTGGAGAGCTTGGCCGACGTCGAGGCGGTTCTGGGCGATCGGCCCCTGGCGCTCTGCCGCGAGATGACCAAGGTCCACGAGGAGATCTGGCGGGGCACCGTCTCCGAAGCCCGCGATACGTTCGCCAATCGCGAGCCACGAGGGGAGTTCACGCTGGTGATTGGCGGTGTAGAGGAAGATCAGCGGCGCTGGGATGAGGAGCAGGTGCGAGCGGCGCTTGACGATCTTGTGCGGAAGGGCATGCCCCGACCGGACGCCGCCAAGCGGGTAGCCGAGCTCTCGGGGTGGGGACGGAGCGCGGTCTACAGACTGGGTCTCTGAATCCAGTTTGCCACGATGAAGCTCACGTCTGAAGAGCGAGGAATGTTGGAGGGTGACCTTGGCCCTGGCGTTGCCAAGGCGATGGACGTCCTCCTCGCGCTAGGACGGATCTACGATGCTGAGCGTCTGATCCCCGTGAGCTCGGTGCAGGTGGCAGGGGTCAGCTACCGGAATCTGGGCGAGGCAGGGCTCCAGTTCTTGAGCGAGTGGGCAGAGAAGGGCGCTCGGGCTCGGGTCCCCGCGACTCTCAATCCGGCCGGCATCGACCTTCAAGCGTGGCGCGAACTTGGCTTCTCGAAGAGTTTCGCCCGTCGACAACAGCTAGTCATTGAGGCGTACGAGCGGCTCGGCGTGTGGTCCACGTGTACGTGCACGCCCGACCTAGTGGGTAACCAACCTCAGCTGGGGGACCACTTGGCCTGGGCCGAATCGTCGGCCGTCAGCTACGCGAACAGCGTACTGGGAGCGCGCACAAATCGCGAAGGTGGGCCAAGCGCCATGGCAGCTGCGATCACGGGCCGGACGGCAGCTTACGGCCTACACCTGGATGAGCATCGTCGCGCCACGCTGAAGGTGGCGGTTCGGTGCCCGATCGACACGCTTTCTGACGTCGGCGCGCTGGGATACCTTGTGGGAAAGAAGGCTCAGAACCGCGTTCCCTACTTCGAGGGATGGAACCCAGCCACGAAGACGCACTTGAGGGCTCTGGGTGCAGCGATGGCCGCGAGCGGCGCTGTGGCTCTCTATCACGTCGCCCATGCTACTCCTGAGGCAAGTCGCGCAGACGTGCTGGCGCCTGACCACGATACCTTCGTCGTCGATGACTTGCTCTCAGCGTACGCTGCTCTCAACAGTGACGCTCGCCAAATCGATCTCGTTTGGTTCGGGTGCCCGCACGCGAGCTTGGAGGAGATAAGAGTCCTGTCCCAGTTGCTGAGTGGGCGCCGCGTCACGTCGGCGCTTTGGATCACGACAGCGCGGAGCATTCGGGAGGAAGCAGAGAGAGAGGGATTGGTGCACGAGGTTGAGACCTGCGGCGGGCGCGTGGTGGCCGACATGTGCGTCGTTGTTGCTCCTATGCAGGAGTTGGGCTATCGCACGCTGGCGACTCCGTCCGCCAAAGGAGCCACCTATGTTCCCTCGCACGCCGGCCTCGCCGTACGCTACGGCACGGTCTCTCAGTGCATGGAGGCGGCTGTGACCGGGGTCTGGCCAGACTGACCCCGGCCGACTAACCCCCCCGTGCTCTTCTTGAAAGATGACGTGTCGACTGTGTCTGCGATCTGCCTTCGTCCAAGTGCCACGATAGGTCGATGGTTGTCCGCCGATTTGCCTGTGCTATAATCCCCGCATCGTGGCCCCGAAAGGGACCTATCACCATGCCGCGCTCCAGAATAGTAACCCACTTTGGACCGAACCATGGCTGAACGCGGAGAACCCCTAACCGAGCGCGAGAGAGAAGTGCTTGAGCTGGTCGCCACCGGGATCACGAACCGGGAGGTGGCTCAGAAGCTCTTCATCAGTGTCAACACGGTCAAGGTGCACCTGCGCAACGTCTACTCCAAGTTGGGGGCCGACTCGCGGACGGAGGCAACGATGATTGCCGTCCGCGAGGGATGGGTTGGCGTCGGCGAGGGAGCCGCGTCGGAACCATCCCCTGCCGAGCAGGAGGTTCCTACGGGTCCGCCGCTCCCTTGGACGAAGCGCGCGGCGCTGCTGTTCTCACTGGTGGTCACAGTCCTCTCCGTTGCAGTCACTTGGCCTCGGGCCCAGACACAGCCCGATGGCGCTCCGGACCTTCCGCTGGACCGCCCAAAGACTGCCACGGCGGTCGCAGGCCAAGGGGGTGAGTCCGCATGGCAGGAGAGGGCTCAGATGCCAACTCGTCGTGCGCACTTGGCACTGGAGAGTGCTGCAAGTCAGCTGGTGGCAATCGGCGGTCAGACGCCAGAGGGTGTCACCGGGGCTGTGGAGGCGTACGATCCGAAGGCGGACGTCTGGACGCCTAAGACGGCGAAGCCGACGCCGGTAGCCTACGTGGGTGCTGCCGCGATCGGGAGCGAGGTGTACGTTCCCGGTGGCTGCGACAGTCAGACGCAGCCCACGAACACTGTCGAGGTCTTTAACGTCGACGCCGACACCTGGCGGGAGGCCAGCCCGCTGCCTGAGCCTCGTTGCGCTTATGCACTAGCGGCTCAAGGGGGCAAGCTGTATCTCTTCGGCGGCTGGGACGGCGAGCAGTACGTGTCCAGCGGCTACGTCTACTCCGCTGACATCGATGAGTGGAGTGTGCTCCCGTCCGGGGACGTGGCACGCGGGTTCGCGGGAGCTGCCTTGCTCAATGGCCAGCTCTACGTTGTCGGCGGATATGATGGCGAGAAGGAATTGACCACCTGCAGGACCTATGATCCCTCCGCACGGGCCTGGAACGCGTGTTCACCGCTGGCAGTTGGCCGAGGAGGCCTAGGGCTTGCGGCTGTAGGAGGGCGACTCTATGCCGTGGGCGGTGGCGGCTGGTCCAGCTACCTAGGCTTCAACGAGCGATACAGCCCAGAGGACGACACCTGGAGCGCACTTGAGACTCCCCTGGTCGGCGAGTGGCGCAATCCGGGCGTAACTGTGTTCGAGGGCACGGTCTATGCCGTGGGCGGCTGGAGCAATGACTACCTGAGTCTTAACCAGGCATACGAAGCTCTGCCCTTCCGCATCTTCATCCCCGTCAGTCAGCAGTAGTCGTTCGTCCGCATCGCGCTCCCTGACCGGATTCCTGCCTACCCTGATGGCTTCACGTGGGGCACGGTGGGCATCCTGAAGGGACTAAGGCGCCCCCCTTCGTGGCAAAGACTCCTCGTCGCGTTAGAGTGCTCCATTCTGGCTCTTGTCCCCCTCGGTCTCCTACGGTACAATCGTTTGGCATACCAGACATCATAGGGAGGAGCCTTTCCATGGCAGAGACGATTCGCGTCGAGGATGTCGCCGATCACGGGGGCGAGGAGGTCACCTTACAGGGGTGGGTCTACAACCATACCGACACGGGAAAGCTGATCTTCCTCTGGGTTCGGGACGGCACTGGCTTCGCCCAGTGCGTCGTCTTTCGCAAGGACGTAGACGCTGAGCTGTTCGAGGTCGCGCAGACCTTGACGTATGAGACGTCGGTGGTGGTCACCGGAACGGTTCGACAGGACGATCGAGCACCTGGCATACCCGGCGGATATGAGCTAGGAGTTAGCGACCTCAAAGTTCTCCAGGTCGCAGAAGAGTATCCGATTCAGCCCAAGGAGCACGGCGTTGACTTCCTGATGGAGAACCGCCACCTGTGGATACGCTCGCAGCAGCAATGGGCCGTGCTGCGCGTGCGTGCCACCGTCATCCAGGCAATCCGAGAGTGGCTCGATGACAACGGCTTCATCAACATGGACACGCCGATTCTGACTCCCGCTGCATGTGAGGGGACGACCACGCTGTTTGAGACGGAGTACTTCGGCGACTTTGCCTATCTCGCTCAATCAGGACAGCTCTACAACGAGGCCAACATCTACGCCTTCGGTCGCGTGTACTGCTTCGGTCCCACCTTTCGCGCCGAGAAATCGAAGACACGCCGCCATCTGACTGAGTTCTGGATGGTCGAGCCAGAGGCGGCATTCTGCGACATGGATCAGTTGATGGAGATTGAGGAGCAGTTCGTATCGCACATCGTACAGACCTGTCTGAAGGAGCGGGTCGCCGAACTGGAACTCCTAGAGCGGGACGTTGGGTGTCTCGAGAAGGTGGTTCCGCCGTTCCCGCGCATCTCCTACGATGAGGCAGTTGACCTTATCGCCGAGATCCGGGAGCAAACCGACGACGAAGAGCTGAAGGAGCTGCTGCAGATGGAGTGGGGTGACGATTTCGGGTCTCCCCACGAGACGCAACTGACGGAGCGCTTTGAGAAGCCGGTCTTTGTCTATGGCTACCCGACGAAGGCCAAGGCATTCTATATGGAGCCTTGGCCGGGACGACCGGAGGTCTCCAAGAGCGTGGATCTGCTGGCACCGGAGGGCTATGGGGAAATCACCGGTGGCTCCGAGCGCATCTCTGACCTGGATCTTCTACTCCAGCGGCTTGATGAGTGGAACCTACCTCGTGAAGCTTTCGAGTGGTACGTTGACCTGCGGCGATATGGATCTGTGCCTCACTCCGGCTTTGGGTTGGGGCTCGAGCGCACGGTGACGTGGATCTGCGGCATTGACCATCTGCGGGAGACGATCTCTTTCCCGCGCACCATCACACGGGTCTATCCTTGAGGTGAGCCAAGGAGTCACAGACGCTTTTCAGCCTGTCAGACACGTAGTATAATCATGTAGACTGATCGAGTCGAGCGTTTAACAAGAGAGTTGCTCAGGGGAGCCTGGGAAAGCCGGGCTGAGAGGGGGCTCTGGCCTTCGTCCTATGCGGGACGGACCACCAGCACCGACCCTTAAGACCTGATCTGGGTAATGCCAGCGGAGGGAGGTTCCTGTAGCGTGTGACGAAACCGCCCCGTTGGCTGGGGCGGTTTTTTGTTGTTATCTCTACGTGAGAGACTCATAGGGGAGAGTGATGATGCGGGCCGTGATCTTTGCCAATGGCACGTTCACTGAGCCAGAGCAGGTTCGAGAGCTCCTCCGTGCTGATGATCTGATCGTCGCCGTAGACGGGGGCACGCGCCATGCCTGGGAGGCCGGCCTTGATCCACAGCTCGTCATCGGCGATCTGGACTCGCTAACCCGGGAAGAACAGGAGCGGCTGAGGGTAAGTGGAGCCAAGATGAGTAGCTACCCGCCCAGAAAGGATAGGACCGATCTGGAGTTGGCCCTTCTCCATGCTGTGTCCGAGGGAGTTCAGGAGATCGTCGTACTGGCAGCCGTCGGTGGTCGACTTGACCAGACTATTGCCAACCTTCTCCTCCTGACCTTGCCCGAGCTGGACGATTGCAGCGTACGCGTGTTGCACGAGGGGCAGATTGCCTTTGTGATTCGCGATGAAGGGGTGGTTGAGGGGCAGCCGGGCGATACAGTCTCCCTCATACCTGTTGGCGGCGACGCCGTTGGTGTGACAACCCGGGGATTGGAGTGGCCCCTAGAAGACGATACGCTTCACTTCGGGCCGGCGCGAGGTGTGAGCAACGTATTGACCGCGGAGCAGGCCCATGTGTGCGTGCGACAAGGTCTGCTTCTCTGTGTCGTGACGCACGCGAGTGAGTCGTAAGGAGGTACCGATGAAGTCCTTGATCGCGCTCGGACTGGTTGGCCTGCTGGCCCTAACAAGCTGTGGTCAGCCAGCTGCACCAGCCGAGACACCGACAGCAACATTGCCACCGGAGCCTCGAACGGTGCGCGTGATGACGCATGACAGCTTCGACATCAGCGAGGACGTTCTCAACGCCTTTGAGGAGGAGCACGACGCCAAGGTCGAAATCCTCCAGGCGGGTGACGCGGGTGTCGTCTTGAATCAGGCTGTCTTGAGTAAGGACAACCCCCTGGCAGATGTGCTCTACGGTGTCGACAACACCCTGCTCAGCAGGGCGCTGGAGGCCGACATCTTCGAACCGTACCAATCAGCGATGCTTGACGAGGTGCCCGATCATCTCGAACT
>JASFVD010000076.1:0-8529 GCA_050050015.1 Anaerolineae bacterium
CGCGGCAAGACGACGCGTCTGGCTGGTTTGCCTAGCGGGGACGGTGGGGTTTGTAGTGGGCGTCGCACCGGCCGCACTTGGCTATGTCAGGGGCGCGGCTGGCTCAGTCATATGGGGCGCCGTCGCGGGCGGCATGCTGGGCTTGGCTTTGCAGTACCGGTGGCGGGCAGTCTTCGTGGCGGCCGCCAGCGCCGTAGGATGGCCCCTGTGGTTCAAGGTGTGGGGAACCGTGGGCCTGTCGCGCTGGGGATTGTGGCGAACCATCGACGCCCCCTTGTTGACAGACTACCACCAAGTGGTGATTGCGTCTGCCCTGAACTCGGCGATCAGTAATAGCGTGAGGGGATTGATCTTTGGCCTTGCAGTGGTGTTTCTTGAGCGAGAGCGCGAACGGCGCAGGTCACGACGCGTCGGGCAAGGATCGTAGGAGGAGCCATGTCCGCCATCATCCGAGTCGCCCTCTCGCGCAAGCAGCTGGACATAGAGCCCGGTCAAAAAGGCGAGCTGTCGGTCGCCGTCCAGAACCTGAGCGAGATTGTAGATCAGTACAACGTGGAGGTCGAGGGGCTCGATGCCGGCTGGATCACGCTGTCTCCTCCGCGACTCTCGCTCTTTCCGCAGGATGAAGGGCAGGTGACGATCAAGCTCCATCCTCCAGAGGCAGCCAAGGCCGGGACCTACGGTTTCGCCGTCAAGGTGGTGTCCCGGGAGAATCCGGTGGAGTGGACGAGGGTGCACGCAACACTCGAGGTCAGCTCCGTCTTTGTCTTTGAGGTGAATCTGTCGCCTCAACGACAATCGATCGTCGAGGGGGAGGCGACGTTCGATGTGCACCTCACGAATCCAGGGAACGTCGATGTCACGCTGAACCTTTCGGCCAGCGATCCGGAGGAGGCACTGAGCTACCGCTTCGACCCGGCTTCTGTGACCATAGAGGCCGCGGGAAAGAAGACGGCGTCACTGACCGTCTCTCCCAAGCAGGCCGCGAAGGCAGGAGGCAGGTCGTACGCCTTCACGGTGAGGGCAGCGCCGGCAGGCGCTCCGGGGAAGACGCGCACCGTCTCTGGACAGCTCGAGTGCGATCCGCGGGTCGTCTCGCTAGATCTCGGCCTTTGGCCCGAGAGGCGCTCTGCTGTGGGAGCGGGTAAGTTCCGGGTGCAGCTAGCCAACCAGGGCAACACGGACATGAGCGTGACGCTGGAGGGCACGGATCCTGCTGAGGCATGTGCCTACAAGTTCGAGCCGGCGGAGGTCACGCTGAAGGCGGGCGAGAGCAGACAGGTTCCCCTGACGGTGGCTCCCTTCGGCCAAGTGCCGACTGAGGAACCCGTGCTCTATGACTTCAGGGTCAAGGCCGCGCCGCGAAATGCTCCTCACGAAGCTCAGCGGGTATCTGGTCAGTTTGAGTGTCTGCCGAAAGTGATCTTATTCGAAATGGTACTCTCGCCCTCGCGGGTGTCCGCGCGAGACGCCGGATCCTTCCTGGTCCAGCTTACGAACCGGGGCGAAACGGACGTAGACTTGAAGCTCTCCGTGTCAGATGCCAGCGGGGCCTGCAATCTGAGACTACAGGATCGCAACGTGAGTCTCAAATCGGGGGCGAGCAAAGAAATCTCCCTTCGTGTCGCTCCCAAGATGAAGCCACCGAGGGGAGAGGCGAGGGTATGCACGTTCACCGTGGAGGCTGTGCCTGAGGGAGCGCCTCACTTAGGCAAGTCGGATCACGGAGAGGTGGAGATCGTGCGGCCGAAGCGGCACTGGCTATTGGCTGTTGGAGTCGTGGTGGTGCTGGCCGTGATGGCAGTGGCAGTCTTGATGCTCCTTTCGGACGGGGGCGAGGTGGACCAGGCCCTGGGAGCAGAGTTCTGGGCTGACCCGAACGTGGTCCCGAGGGGCGGCTGCACCATTCTACGATGGTGGGTCGAGAGGCCAGAACGAGTGGTCATCGAAGGACCTGGAGCTGGGCTTGATGTGCCCTTCGACTTGAGTGAGGTGGGGGTTAGCCCTGACGTGAAACGATGGGACGCCTGGCGAAGCGGCGAGAACCTTGAGGGGGAACTCGAGGTCTGTCCGGAGGAAGGTACGGAGTACCACCTGATCGTGGTTCGCGGCCGCGGAGAAACCGTCCTGGCGACGTTCGTGTCTGTGGAGTAGCAGGGAGTCCGCGGCCAACAGAGACCTGACATGTGGAGGAGGTCATGAGACCATGTCTGCCGTCATAAGGGTTGTTCTTTCTCGGAAGGAGCTGCAAGTCGAGCCCGGTCAGGAAGCCGAGATCATCGTCACGCTGCAGAACCTGAGCGAGATTGTGGATCGGTACAAGATTCAGGTCGAAGGGCTTCCCCCGGAGTGGGTCGAGGTTTCCCGACCCGAGATCTCCCTGTTCCCTCAGGATCAAGATCAGGTGCACGTCCGGTTCCGGCTGCCGGAAGCGCCGGCTGCTAGGGCCGGGCACTACGATTTTCAACTCCATGTCATCTCGGATGAGAATCCGGCAGAGCGCACCTCCGTCGGCGCGAACTTGGAGATGCTACCGGCCTCCGCCTTCTCTTTGAGTCTCTCTCCTCAGCGGCAGCGAAGCGCCGCGGGGGCCACCTACCAGCTCCAAATCGCAAATCAAGGAAACACCGACCTCAAGCTCCACGTCAGAGGGGCGGATCCAGAGGAGGCTTGCTCCTACGTCTTCAGCCGGCCTGAGCTGACGGTCCCGGCAGGTGAGACGCAGACCGTCTCGGTCCAGGTGACGCCCAGGGTGCTGCCTGATCCCGGTCAGTCGCGCACCTATGACTTCAACCTCCGCACCGAGGATGTCGAGTCCGGGAAGGTCCAGGACGTGCAGGGCTCGCTCCAGGTGGCGGTGCCGGAGAAGAAGCGATCTCGCCTACCTATCATCCTAGGCGTAGGTGGCGGGATCCTGGTCTGTCTGGCCGCGGCTGTTGGGCTCTTCATCTGGCTCCGACCCCTTCTCCCTTCGCCCGCGACCCCAACACCCCTGGCGGGTGCCACGGAGCCGCCGCCGACAGCACCCACGGAGGCCCCACCAACTCTTCCTCCCACGGAGGATTTCTCGATGAACGCGACAGCCACCGCTCAGAGCGACGTGGATGGTGACGGGCTTGTCTACGCCTTGGAGTCGGGGATGGGAACTGATCCCAACAACCCCGATAGTGATGGAGACGGGTTGAGCGACGGAGAAGAGCAGGATGTTGGCTCCAATCCTCTCGCTCCCGACAGCGATGGCGATGGCCTGCAGGATGGAGCGGAACAGAGCCTGGGGACCGGCCTGACGAACCCAGACTCGGACGGCGATGGGCTCACGGACGGCGAGGAGCAGTCGCTGGGGACCGACCCTCTCCTCGCGGACAGTGACGGTGATGGTCTGGATGACAGCGCCGAGCAGGCAGCGGGCACGAGTCCCACCAATCCGGATACCGACGGGGACGGGTGGAGCGACGGGCGGGAGCAGGAGGAGGGAACCAGTCCTACGAATCCAGACAGCGACGGGGACGGGATTCCTGATCCAGAGGACGACAAGCCCCTCGAGGGTGCCCTTCCGGATGTCATCCCGACAAAGCTCGAATTCGTAGATGGCGACAGACTGCGCTGCACGTGGCAGAATGGGGGGGCTGGCCCGATCCCTGTCGGGGATCTGTGGCTGGAGATCTACTTGGAGGGCTCCCGCATATCACGAAGCAACGTGGGAGTGGGGAAGCCCCCGACCCCGCCGGGGACCTCCAACTGGCTGCAGACCGGGCCTCTGGATCTGCCCCTGTCTGGAGAAGTGCGCTGCGTGGTGGACACGGACAACGATGTCGTGGAGAGCGACGAGGGCAACAACGCGCTGGCCCGAGATATGGTGTTCCTAGAGCTTCAACCTCTTCCCCTAGCACCGATACCTCTTGAATTGCTGGGCTATAGCTTCTCCGCCGATGCCGACGAGGCTCACTGGTGGACGGGGCCCAGTCCCCTGATCGATCTGAGCTATCCCGGGTCGAACACTGACGACGAAGGCTTCGTGATGCCGGTGGAGGGACTGGTGATGGAGGACGGCAGCGTGGCACCGAAGAGCGCCTTCGAGACCCATCCCAGGTGGGTCAACAATGGCTGGATCTCTGGACGGTTCCCGGCCTACACCGTCAAGGAGGGTGACTACTTCAAGGCGAAGGTCGGATTCCTCAAGAACGCGGCCGCAGGTAGTGTGAAATTCACGTTTGGGCAGTTCGGCAAGACGCCGCTCTACTCGGAGGTTAAGGCGTACGACGGCAACCTGATAGAGGTCGACGTCGACCTGAGCGATCTCGCTGGGCAGAGCGTGGAGTTCATCCTCAACGTCGACGCAAACGGCGGATCGCAGCAGGACTGGGCTGTCTGGGTCAGTCCTCGGATTGTGCGCTAGACATGGTGACCCGCCAGCCAAGCTGTCAGCGGGAGCACCAAGCTCTGCCAGCACCCTAGCGCTTGTCGGACCGCTTGAGCCTTTCGGGGTGCGGCAGTGCTGGTTTGTGGCGCGTGCGCGCGGATGCTATAATCCGTGTAGCGTGAAGGGCCCCAACTGGGAAGCGCCAGAGTACCCCTTAGCATGAGCATCGCGTTGCCGTAGCATAAGCCGCGTTGCGGCCCACTACGGGGATGAACGACGGACAGATGTGTCGATGGAGAGGTTTCGATACCGGCTTATTCCTGGGAAGAAGCCCCCCAACTCACGGCGGGGCTTCTTGACTGTCAGGGAGGGAATCCTTCTTTCTGGGCGGTGCCCTCCGGTGTAGCGCGTAGTCCTCGCGTTGATTCTGGAGCGGGCACGATTGGAAAGGTCACAAGATGCTCGACTTGGATGCAATACGTGAACACCCCGGCGAGGTGAAGGCAGGTTTGGAGAGCCTGGGAGCAGATCCATCACAGGTCGACGTGATCGTCGATCTAGACGGGCGACGGCGTGAGCTCCTGACGGAGGTCGAGACGCTGAGAGCCAGGCGGAATCGCGTATCGAAGAGGATCGGAAGGCTCGAGGACCAGCAGGAGCGGAAGCGGCTGATCGACGAGATGCGCCAGGTCGGCGATCGCATCGATGTCCTGGAGGAGCCGCTAGAGACCATCGAGGCTGACCTTGAATCGGCCATGCTTTCGGTGCCGAATCTGCCCAACGAGAGCGTGCCCATCGGCCCCGACGACACGCACAACGTCGTCGTGAAACAGTGGGGCGAGCCAAGGGCGTATGACTTCGAACCCGTCCCGCACTGGGATCTGGGGCCTGAGTTGAATATCATAGATTTCGAGCGTGGCGTGAAGTTGTCGGGCAGTCGATTCTACGTGCTGCGTGGCCTCGGAGCGCGTCTGCAGCGGGCGCTGATCGCCTGGATGCTAGACGTGCATACCACGGAGCACGGCTACACGGAGATCTACCCGCCTTTCGTGGTCAAGGAGGCCTGTATGTGGGGGGCAGGCCAGCTGCCCAAGTTTGAAGAGAACATCTACCATGACGTGGAGGACGATGTCTGGCTCGTCGGCACCGCGGAGATCCCCCTGACCAACCTGCACCGGGACGAGATACTGGAAGCTCATGACCTGCCCCTTCACTACGTGGCCTACAGTGCCTGTTTCCGCCGTGAGAAGATGAGCGCCGGGAGAGACGTGCGCGGGATCAAACGTGTTCACCAGTTCGACAAGGTCGAAATGTATCGCTTCACCACGCCAGAAACCAGCTACGAGGCGCTGGATGAGTTGGTCGAGCAGGGAGTAGATATGTGCCGCCGTCTGGACCTGCCCTGCCGTCTGGTTGAGATGTGCACTGGAGACTTGGGGTTCACTGCAGCCAAGAAGTACGACATCGAGGTCTGGGCTGCTGGCTGTGAGGAGTGGCTGGAGGTCAGCAGCCTGAGCAACTGCGAAGCCTTCCAGGCGCGGCGAGCGAACATTCGCTACCGTCCAGAACCGGGCGAGAAACCTCGCTTCGTGCACACTCTCAACGGCTCGGGGCTGGCACTGCCAAGGGTGATGATAGCCATCATCGAGAACTACCAGCGGGCCGATGGATCATTCGCGGTCCCGGCGGTCCTGCAGCCGTGGATGGGAGGCGTTGACGTCATCGACGGCAGCGGTTACTCAGATTGACACCTATGTCTCGCTATGGTAGAATCTATGCCGGCAGGGGGGAGAACGTCCCCTGGGCCCCCGGAGGGATGGCCGAGCGGACGAAGGCGATGGTCTTGAAAACCATTGTGGCCGAACAGGTCACCGTGGGTTCGAATCCCACTCCCTCCGCCACGTGACAACAATAGAAGCATAGTCTAGGGGAGGTGCCAGAGTCTGGTCGATCGGGGCCGCCTGCTAAGCGGTTGTGGGGGTAATGCTCCACCCAGGGTTCAAATCCCTGCCTCCCCGCCAGATATGCCCTCGTAGCTCAATGGACAGAGCGTCTGGTTGCGGACCAGAAGGTTACAGGTTCAAGTCCTGTCGAGGGTACTACTCATATCAGACTCCGAAGCGTCAGGCTTCGGAGTCTTTGCATGGGATGCAGGTCGGATGATCTCTGCACTCGCTCTTGTGCTTTCAGTTGTTTCTTTGGGGGCACAAGGCCACCGCTTGACGCGTGTCGAAAGGAGCTATGCCTATGGATAAGGAGAGTAAACCGCTCTCTCGCTTCACTCGCCTGATTCATCCTATGCCTGCGTTCCTGGTTACATGTGCAGGCGAGGACGCCCGGCCGAATGCCATTGCGATTGCCTGGCTGACGCCGGTCAGCAAGAATCCACCCCTTCTGGCGGTTGCCATTCGAAAGGAGCGGCATTCCTACGGGCTGATCGATGAGAATCCGGCTTTCGTGGTCAACGTGATGGCCTTCGACAGGGTCCACGACGTGCTGTTCTGTGGTCGTTGTTCTGGGCGGGACGTCGACAAGTTTGCAGAGGCTGGCCTGACACCGATCTCTGCCGAGTCCGTCGAGGCCCCGGCTATCGCCGAAGCGTTGGCGCACGTGGAGTGCGAGGTGCACGCGAGACATCCGGCCGGCGATCATGTGATCGTGGTGGGTCGAGTGAAAGCTGTCTTGGCGAGGGAAGGTGTCTTAGTGAACGGATGGCGCGATCTTGTCGCCGCACCGCCTCTCTTTCACCTTGGAGGCAATCGTTTCACGTCCAGTGGCAGAGGTACTGTCGAGCCTGAAATCGGGATGAGTGGGGAGTGAGCCACATCGGCCGCCCAAGGGCAGTCCTGCCGACGATGGCGGGCTTGGCGCAAGGATCAGACGCGGTTGGCGGCGGGGCCTATGCATAGCATATGAGTGTGCCCCCGACATCTTGACAGCGGGTCTGCCGAGCGGTATAATAGTTGATGTTGCGGGGATGACAGGCTTCGACGGGGAAGGCTGAGCATAGGCAGCAAGCCGGGGTGCTCTGGCCCCGTGAACAACGGAGCAAAAACTCTAAGTGCCAACGAAAACACTTGGATGTTCGCTCCTTCGGCGGCGATGGACACTGCCGTTCCGGTAGTAGCCTAGCTAAGCCGTAGGAGCTGACCGCGAAGGCGGTCACGTCCACCCAGGCCCCTCACCAGCGAGTCGGGGATGGACGTCATAAAAGCTGGTGTGCAGCGTCCTGACGCCGATAAGGATGCTCAAGAGGGAGCTTCGGTTCCCATCGGCTGATTTCAGGTGCAGCGCGGTCGGCAGCGTCTCCCTGAAAGAGAAACACAAGGGCCGACTAAGCTTGTAGACGTCTGTGGTCGAATTCCGCGGACGCGGGTTCGATTCCCGCCATCTCCACCTCAACGCAACAGGGCTGGCATCTAGGATGCCAGCCCTGTTCGTTTTGTGTGTCTCGGCTGTGCCCTTCTTACTCACGTACAAAAAAAGGGCACTCGGTGGAGTGCCCATAGAATGACCCGCGCAGGACTCGAACCTGCAACCAAGGGCTTAAGAGGCCCCTGCTCTTCCATATTGAGCTAGCGGGCCGACAACGCCTACAATTATACCGCGGTGCATTTCATTGTCAAGACTTGTCGGAGGGGCCGAATGCGCTGTGTCCACCAAGCCCCTCGTGCTTCGTGCGCTACATCGACTCTCTAGCCGTGGGGCCGCGCCTACCGCAATGCCAAGGTGACCGAAACCTCCTCTTCCCGCCGATCTACGAACTGGAAGGTTCACCGGGGGCCAATCGTGCAGCCAGGTCTCTGAGCTGACCAAAGCTGATCGGTTTCAAGAGGACCAGATCGGCTTCATCCTTCAGCATGTCTGCCATCCGCGGATCAGCGGTGGCAATGATGACCCTGGCATCGGCGAACCTTGGATCATCGCGGATCTGATTGAGGATCTGCTCTCCAGAGAGGTGCGGCAGATGAAGGTCCAGGATAATGATTCTCGGCACCGAGGTCTGAAGGCTGGCTACTGCGGCATCGCCGTCTTTGACGATGTTCGTCTCGAAGCCCGCAGCCTGCAGCGCCTCAGCGAAGATGATGGCAAGATCCTCGTTGTCCTCGATGATCATCGCCAGTTGGTCGTTCATGGTCTTCTCCTTTGTTCTTGATGAAGCGGCAGGG
>JASFVD010000077.1:0-8311 GCA_050050015.1 Anaerolineae bacterium
CTACCTCCTGTGACAGTGAAGAACCCCGCAGCTTGCTGCGGGGCTTCTTCCTAATAGAAGAGCCTGGTGTCGAATCATGGACTGTGCACATCTGCCGGCCATTCATACCCACAGCAAGCTGTGGGGCATCCTGGCTTTTTCCCGTGAACGATCACTGATGCGCTTACGTGAATGGTCGCTACGAATACGGATAGACGACCCATGCCGCCTGCCCGACCAGCCAATCGACTAGCCTCCAGCGAGGGCTGGGAAAGCGGCAACAACGTCGCCTTCCTTCAGGACACGATCCGGCCCGGCCGTACGGCCGTTCACCAGAATCACCGTGCCGTCGAAAGGCACGTCAAGTGGATCCAACACGTCTCTGACCGACGCCCCATCCGCAACCCCGATGTCGCAGGCTTGGCCTTTGCGGCCTTCCGGGAGCCGGTGCTGGAACGTGCCAAAGAGCTTGAGTGTGATATTCATGGTTCGACCTAGCTCGACCGGATCACCCTTGGACCATGCGCCCCCGGTCTCGCCATCCGATGAGCCCTCTCCCTACATGGAAATCGGCCGCCGGAGCCCGGCGGCTAGTCCCTCCCGATCTAAGCAAGCTTACCTACCGGCGGCTCCAAACAACCGGCTGGCTCGTCCGTGACGAGCATTATCCGGTTGGTGGTATGAGTCAGCCTATTCTCCATCTAACCCCCAGCGGTCACCGCCTCCGAGATGTCAGTCGGCAGGAACGCAGACATCGCAAAGAGGTCTTCACACTGTCCAGTTCGCAAACGCCCAAATGCGAAACCCACCCCGTTGGTCACGAGACCAAGAATCCTTGTGGGAAGGGGTCATCCGGAGCGACCACGAAGCGGTGAAGACCAGTGACGTGCGCTGCGCCACGAATCTCCGGGACGATAGCCGTGAAAGGTCCCACAGACGACACTTCCACGATTCGCCCCTCGAACGTGGAACCCAGCGGGCTCTCATTAACGAACGTCTCCCCCACACGTAGCTCGCCCCGCCTGTGGAGCAGGGCCATCTTCGCAGACGTGCCCGTGCCGCACGCTGACCGATCAATGTGTCGCTCACCGTAAATGACCGCGCTTCTGCCCCTGCCGGTGGCGTCGGCCTGGGGATCGTAGAACTCGACAACATCGATGGTCTCTATGTAGGGTCGAGCCGGATGGCGTACCTCCAGCTGCTCGTTGGCGGCCTCCGTGATTGCCATGCCCAGGCGTATCAATTCCGGTGCATTCTCCGGCGTGAGATCAACGACCTCTTGCTGATCCTGGGAAGGCTCTCTGAGTCCAGCGAGCTCCGCCGAGGATACCATGACGAAGAAGCCGCCCGCAAAGACCAAGTCAACCGTGAACTCCCCCAGCTCCGGGACGCGCAACGGAGTGTCCAATTGATGGACGAAAGCGGACTCTAGCCTAATGGCAACCGACTCCACGCGCAAGCGCCCCTCGGCATCCCCCGAAACTCGTGCGCACGCAGCGACCGGCCCGGAGGGCGAATCCACGACAACGGGAATCTCTCTCATTGCACTGGTCAGTGGCTGTACCTTCAACCACCCCATTTCGATGAAGGCGGTCACCGCTCCGATGGTGCCGTGCCCGCACATATACGGGTAACGACGGGCGTCCATGAAGACGATGCCGAAGTCACCCTCCTCGCTCACCGGGTCTGTGATGACTCCCGCGAACATGTCGCGGTGCCCGCGCGGCTCCTGCGTGAGCAGCAGACGGACGTGGTCGTAGCGCTCCTGGAGGAAGATCCTTTTCTCGTTGATCGTCCGGCCAGGGATGGAAGGTAAGCCGTGAATCAGCAGTCGGATCGGCTCGCCGCCAGCGTGCAGATCCAGAGTAGTGAGCTGACCTCCAAGCCGGTCAAACGCCTTCGTATCCAGATCCACTTGCCATATACCTCACCTTCGGACGTCTACCTTGGTGCTCGCTCCCCCTTTGGTCCCGACGGAACAGTGGACACCCACTGAGGCAAGCCCAATGAGCTTGGTCCGGGCAGATCCGAACCTTGCGTCGTGTGACGGGCCGCTTGGAAGTCGCCTATCCGGCACAGCGCGCAGTCGCGAATCGGCACTTCGCTCGTACTCGCATCACAGCCACAGTGCCTTCTTGAGATCCTCAAACTCCTCTCGGGGTCCTTCGTGACGGTTGCGGCCCAACTCCAGCACGTAGACGTAGTCGGCGATCTCTATGGCCTGGCGGATGTTCTGGTCGACCAACAGGATGGTGACCCCTTCCTCCTTCAGGTTGACAAGCAGGCGGTATATGTCACGCGCCAGCATAAGGGCGAGGCCCGCCGTCGGCTCGTCGACTAGGATTAACTGCGGATCAGTCATCATCACGCGTCCCAGCTCGACCATACGCTGCATGCCCCCGGACAGCTCTCCGGCCGGGGAGCGGCGCCGCTCCCGCAGAATGGGAAAACGTTCGTAGTTGGCCTCAATCTTCTCTTGGATGCGTTCCCTATCGCTGCGGAACGACCAAGCCCCGAGCTCAAGGTTCTCCTCGACCGTCATGTGAGGGAAGACGCTCTGATGCTGAGGTATGTAGGAGATCCCGAGATCGACCAGCTGATGCGCCGGCGTCCCCATGATATCCTCACCGCCCAGACGTATCGCACCCTGCTGTGGCTTGACGAAACCGAATATCGACTTGAGCAATGTGGATTTTCCCACCCCATTCGGTCCCAGAACGGCTGTGATCTGAGCATCTCGAGCCGACAGGGACACGCCCTGTAGGATGTGCAGGTCCTTGTAGTAGCCGACGTAGAGGTCCTTGATGTCGAGCATGCTAGTCCTCCTCCCCAAGGTAGGCTTCGATGACGGCCTCGTCATGCTTGACCTCCTCAGGATCGCCGTCGGCGATAATGTCGCCGTAATTGAGCACCACAAGGCGCTGACTCAGGGTGAAGATCGACGTCATGTCGTGACTGATGACGATGAAGGCCTTCCCCTGATGGTGCAGCGTGGTGATGTAGTCGAAGATTGTCTCCATCAACTTAGGATGGACGCCGGCAAATGGCTCATCCAGCAAGATCAGGTCCGGATCGGTCATCATCACTTGTCCCAGTTCCAGGAGTTTCTGCTGACCGCCTGACAGGCTCCGGGCGTAGTCGTTCCGCAGGTGGTCCATTGTGAGGAAGTCGAGAACCTCCCGTGCCCGATCCTTCCAGACCTGTCGTCCCCTTTCCGGGTGGAGGGCCAGTGCCGGGACCAGCAGGTTCTCCATAACCGTCATGCGTCGGAAAGCTCGGGTCACCTGGAATGTGCGTCCAATCCCCCGCCGTGCCACCTGATTCGCCTTTAGAGACCCAATCGATTCTCCGCCAAAGAAGATCTGGCCGTCCGTCGGCTTGTAGATACCACCGATCGTGTTAACCAATGTCGTCTTCCCCGATCCGTTGGGGCCGATCAAGCCTACCAGATCGCTGGTCGAGAGCTTGAGCGACACGCCGTCCAGGGCCCGTATGCCGCCGAACCACTTGGTCAAGTTCCGGATTTCAAGCTCCATCGGCTGTGGCCTCCTCGCGCAGCTCCGCCCGCGGCCCCATTCCGAATGCTAAGCGGAAGACCGGCGCCAGCAACCCGTTTCGCGCGAAGCGCAGGATGATCATCAACAAGCCACCGAAGATCACCAGGCGCCACGATCCAAACTCTCGCAACAGCTCCAAGCTCACTTGGATGAGGACACCGCCGATCGCAGCCGCGATCAGGTTCTCCACGCCACCTATGATGGCCATCGCCATGACCAGGCCCATCTGCGAGAGGACCATCATGTTGGGACTGACAATAGTCACGTAATGACCGTAGAAGGCGCCAGCCAGGCCGGCAATCATGCTGGTAATGGCGAAGGCCATAACCTTGTAGCGCACCACGTCAACCCCACGCGCGGCGGCCGCCTGTTCATCTTCTCGAATTGCACGCAGGAAGATTCCTATGCGCGAACTGACCAGCCAGTACATAAACGCAAGACAGGCCACTAGGATGCCAAGCATCAAGTAGTAGTACGGAATCCTCGAGATGATGTTCGCACCGAGAAGCGGCTCCAGGTGGAGACCATGGTCCCCTCGCGTTAGCTGCGTCTCGCCGCGAATGAGAAGGCGCATGATCTCCGAGAAGGCAATGGTAAACAGGGCGAGATACGCTGGTTTAAATCGCAGAACCAGGGCACCAATACCCACCCCGATCAGTCCGGCAACCGCAACACCCAGGACGATCCCAGCGAGCGGCGGCCAGCCAAAGTGCTTTCCCAACATACCAGCCGTGTAAGCGCCGATGGCCGTGAAAGCCACGTGCCCGAACGAAAACTGCCCGGCGTAGCCAGCCAGCAGGGACCAGCTTGACGATAGGACGGCATAGAAATAGGCGATGATCATCACGTGGAGCCAGTACGTCTGCAGAAAGGCTGGAACCAGGAGGGCGACGACCAGAACGGCCGCAGCAGCCACGTACTGCCAGCGCGCCCTGGACCCAGCGCGTAGGATGGTGTCTCGGGTCATTCTTCTTCCCTCCCGAAAAGTCCCGTTGGCCTGAAGAGCAGGACCAGCATGAAAATGATCAGCCCAAAGGCCGTCTTGTACTTAAGCCCGCGACTCGGGTCGGGGAAGTACCCCGCCGCGAGGCTCTCTACCAGCCCGATGATGATTCCGCCGAAGATGCTGCCCTTGATCGAGCCCATTCCGCCCAGCACGATAATCACATAGGAACGGATGGAGGGCTGAGCGCCGACGTCCGGGGTAACGGAGAAACTGGGGGCGAGAAGAGCTCCAGCCACCGAGGCCAGTCCCGCACCCACGGCGAAGGCAATGGAATTCATGCGCAGGGAATCTATGCCCACCACCGCAGCGGCCTGCTTGTCCTGGCTTACAGCACGCAGCGCTTTGCCAATCCACGTCCTGTTGATGATCAGCAACAGTCCCCCCAGGAGCAGCAGGGAGAGCGCGCCCGCGGTAAGGCGATCGCCGCTGACGTTCACCAAGCCCAGATCGACGGTGCCGCGAAAGAAGGACGGCGGCCTGTGAGGATAGGGGCCAAGAACCGCCAGCGTGAGGTTGATGAGAAAGAAGGAGAGGCCGAACGTGACCAAGATGGCATACTCATCAGGGCGCTCGATGCGATCCTTGTGGATTGGGCGCAGAAAGAGCAGCTCGAATGCCAGCCCGAATAGTGCGCCAACCAGACCGGCAAGAGGCACAACTAGCAGAGGATGAAGCCCGGTCAACGAGCTGAGGATAAGGTAGGCCGCGTAGCCGCCCATCATGTAGAACTCACCGTGGGCGAAGTTGACGATGCCCAAGATGGAATAGATTAGCGTCAGCCCAAGAGCCATCAAGGCGTATATGATGCCCATGATGAGTCCCGTCATACTCACCGACAAGAAGAAGTCCATAGGAGCCCCCTCCACGCTGTGGGAATCAGGTAGGTCCCTCCTTGCGAAGGGACCTACCGTGGCGTCTGACTAGGCTACGGGGAGGTGTAGAGCGGCCCGGTTGCGACCTCCTCCGGGAAGACGACAGGTGCATCCCCAAGCATCTGCCCCACCTCGGTGTACTGTATGATGTAGACACTCGGTGTCGGCCACTGGTGCCACAACCAGTCCGGCTCGTCCTCTGGCACTGGGTTGTCGGAGGTGTACTCGAACCACAGCTCACCCAGCGCGCCGGTCATCTTGATGTTCTCCAGAGCCTCGATGACGGCCCCGGGCTCGGTGGTGCCGGCGTCCTCTATGGCATTCAACAGCAGATAGGTGGCGTCGTAGGCCTCCATGGAAGGAGCACCCGGCGTGTGATCGTAGCGCTCTTCAAAGCTGGTGACGAAGGCCTCTGTCTTCTCGTTCCACACCGTCTCAGGGAGCCCGACGAAGGTGAAGAAGACGTACTGACCGCAGTCTCCTACGTTCTCCCAGAAGTCCTCGTCATACTGAGCATCCGAACTGGCGTAGTAGGCCGTGTCGGCCGTAGGTGCCAAGCCAATCTCACAGGCCTGGCGGACCATGCGACTGTTGCCAATACCCGTGATGACGCCGGCCAACATGTCCGGCGGATCTTGCTGAATGCGCTGGAGGATAGGCGTGTAGTCCTCAGTGGCAGGATCGGCGTAGATCACCTCGACGTCAGTGACGCCAGCCTCCGCCAGCTGAGCCACCCACCCGTCCGCTTGCAGATGACCGTAGTCGGTGTCCTCTACGACGAACACGATGCTCTCCCAGCCGACCGCCACCATATAGTTGGTGGCGATGCTACTGTAGTACTCGATAGACGGAGCAATGCGGAAGATCTCAGGATAGCCGCTGGCCGTAACCTCATCGGCCCACGGCTCCGCGAAGACGGTAGGCACGCCGTACTTGTGCGCAACTTCCATTTCCGTCAGCGCCACGGCGCTGTGGAACTCGCCCGTCAGGCCGACCACTTTGTTCTGCGTGATCAGGCGCTCCGTGACGGCCGTACCGCGCTCTGGCAGACCCTCGGTGTCGCCAAACACCAACTCAACGGTCTTCCCAAGGATGCCGCCGGCATCGTTGATCTCATCGACGGCCATCTCCGTGGCCTGGCGCATCTGCGTTCCCGACTGGTACGATCCAGGGGCAGAGAGTGGACCAAATCCTCCGATCAGGATCGTATCCATCTCCTCCAGCGGCACCGGCGTGGCCGTGACGACGACCTCTTTCTCCACCTCTTTGGTCACCTCGACCTCTTTCTCCACCTCCACGGTCGCTTCCACGACGACGGTCTCGCGGATCACCTCTGGAGTTGGTGCTGGGCCGCACGAGGCCACCAAGACGCCGAGAACGAGAGCCACGGCGCATAGACTGATTGTGCTTCTGCGCTTCATTGATTTCCCCTCCCTTCAGAAAGGATTACTCGCGGTCTAAAGTGGTCCCAACACGCCGTACATCCTATGATTGCATACCTCCCTCCTTACTCCCGTCGGCCTTAGAGGGGACATCCCTGTATGGCCGATCTTCAGGCCACCGTGTATCCTCAAGGCTACTCACTAGCGCCCAACGCAACCGAAATCTGTTGGGCCGTGTCTACGACAAGCGAGGCAAGCCGTTCCTCAAGCTCTCGAAGCGAGACGCGAACACTCGGCACCGAGATATTGATGGCAGCTACGATGCGATTCGAGTGCCCCCGGATGGGAGCAGCGACCGCCCTCAATCCTGCCGCCAGCTCCTGGTCGTTCACGGCGTAGCCCTGCTGGCGGACCCGCTCCAGCTCAGCGATCAGATCGTCCAGGGTCGTGATCGTGTTCGGCGCACGCTTCTCATATGGCCCGTCACCCAACAGCTTGCGGAGTTGCTGTCTGTCGAGATCGATCAGCTGGGCCTTTCCCATGGACGTGCAGTAGACCGGCAAGCGTGAGCCAAGATGTAGGTCGACGCTCAGAATCTGCTGAGTTTTGTTCCGCGCCACGTAGACGATGTCCCGCTCATCCCGGACTGTCATGTTTGTCGTCTCGCCGCATTGAGCCGACAGATCCTTCAGGAATGGCTGCGCGACCTGCCCCATTTCCAGGCTGTTCAGCGCGCTGAAACCCAGGCGCAGGACCTTTAGGCCAGGGCGGTACCGCTTCGTCATCGAATCTCGATTAAGGTAGGCGAGCTGCTCCAGCGTATGGGTGACGCGGAAGGCCGTGCTCTTGCTCAGCCCAGCACGCTCGGCGATTTCTGTCATGCTCAGGCTGGGGGATTCTCTGGAGAAGACTTCGAGGACGCGCAGCCCTCGTTCCAGGGCCTCGATGTGGTACTTGCCTCTTGTCATGAGAGAGACGGCACCCTCGACCAGTGCTGCAGACCAGGAAACGCGATCAGAGGGCCATGAGCCCCCGGCCGGCTCAGACCTACCGCTTGACGCATCAGAGGGGCAGACCTGGAGCGAGGCTGCGACGAATCAGATGACGTCCTCGTATCCCATCGACGACAACGAGACGGGCCCGATGAAGATGGTCAGCGCAGAGTTGCCCCACTGGCGACGAGGGAACGCCCGACTAGGACAAAGAGGTAGAGGTGTTTTGAGGCGTAGTCTTGCCCTGCGAAACTACTTTTTCTTCAGTAAAACTAGTATATCAGATCTGAGCGCCCGTGTCAAGGGGGCGAATTGACTCACTAAGAATCTTACCCTACGGTATTCGTTTACTCACGAGTAAATCTTACCAGAGAGGAGCGTTCTTAATGGGTCGAGCAGACGAGAAGTACCTCACACTGCTCAAGGAGCGGTATCGCAAGGTGAGCAAGAAGGAACGAAGCGCCATCCTGGATGAGTTCGTGAAGACCACGGGCTATCATCGCAAGTATGCCATTGCATTACT
>JASFVD010000078.1:0-8260 GCA_050050015.1 Anaerolineae bacterium
ATGGAGTAGCAGAGTCACGAGGAGGTGAGGGCGAGCGTCTGGGTCGTCGGCGTGGCGCAGCGTCTCGGTCACGTCGAGGACGCGCTCGATCTGATCCTCCGTGAAGATGTCAGGCAGCGGCGTTCTCACGGGCTCATGAACGACTGGTGCGGCAGGATCGTGCTCTAGGATCCCAGAGTCGGCCAGCCAGCCGAAGAAAACCTTGAGCGTTGTGACACGTCTGGCCAGCGACTTGGGGCTGCACGGGGCATCACGATCGTTGACCAGCCACTCGGTGAAGCGTTGGAGATCGTTCGTGGAGATGTCACCAATGGCAGTCCAGGGGTCCACGTAGCCGGTGAGGATGTTGAGGTCAGATTGGAAGGCTTTCATCGTGTTCTCGGTGAAGCCCTCCTGGTGCATGTAGATGTCGAAGGCACTCTTCGCCGCTCGGAGCGACGATTGAGCCGTCAAGTCGGCGATCGGATCCGCACCGGAGCCGTATTGTCCTTCAGCCATGGGGAATCCCTCCTCTTTCTTCGTGTAGCACCCGTAACCGTATTCTACATCGCCGGAACTCCGCTGTCAAACCGGGCGTCCTGCCCTCACCCACCTAGTCCTGATGGACGATTAGGATCGGGCGGTTTGCCGCAAGCATGATCTGCTGGGACAGGTCGCTTGACAACAGCCCGACGATGTCCGGCGACGTGTGTGCCCCTATGACGAGCATGTCGAAATGGCCATGTCTGGCCTCTGCAACGATCTCATCGACCACAAGCCCATGTCGCACTGCGGCTGCCGCTTCTACTTTCGCGTCGCGCAGAATGCGCAGCATCTCCTCGATATGCACTCCTTCTCGGGCGCGCCGCTCCATCAGCTCGTCGGCTTGAGCCTCCAGATCGGCGTCGTTGGCCCCTTCCTCCAGTGCAACTTGGGACATGACGTGAAGCAAAGTGACAGAAGCACCGAGGGCACGCGCCAATCGAGCCGCGAAACGGACGGTCTCGCTGCTTGCGGGGCCAGCAGCGGAGCATGCGAGAATGGTGCTGACCGGCCCACGCTCGCGCCCTTTGACCACGAGGACTGAAGTCGCCGCGCCGCCGAGGATGGCGCAAGCCCGGGATCCAGCCAGGAGCCGCCTTATCCCTCGCCTGCCTCTACTGCCCACCACGATCAGATCATAGTCGACAGCATCGGCCTGTCCCAGGAGTTCCGGTTCCAGCAGACCGGGTCGGTGGTAGACGGAGACGTCGATGTTGCTGGCCTGCAACTCCCTGGCCGCTGATTCGATCTCTTCGTCTGATACCTCTCGTCGTTCGGAGGTCCTGGCCAGTGCTAGGACGTCTACCGTGCTTGCCATAGCCTTGGCGATGCGCGTGCCTAACATCAACGCGTGAGTACCCACGGCGGATCCGTCACTGTAGAGCAGCATGCGTAGTTTGTCAGTCATCGGTATTCTTCCCACAGGTGCTCTTGGCACTTTGTCCAGACGTTGGCGATTTTCACGACAGGATAAGGGCTATGGGAACCAGGAAGAATGCTCCCAAGAAGATCGCGAAGTTCCTTCGGCTCTTCATTGTCCATTCAAGCGTATTCGACATGATCCGCCTGTAGGGTTTGTACGCGACTAAGACAAGGGGTATTGACACGACAATGGCGCTCAACATATGAGCTATCACGACGGTAATTGCCTGCGGCGTGCCCAGGAGCATAGCCGCTGCCAGCGTGTCGATCATGGTGGAGACGTTTGCTCCCAGGATGTATGGCATGATGTTCTCGCGCCGGACGTACCCGCGGGCGGAGAGAGGCACCAGGATGCCGATGGAGACCGACACAGAGAGCGTCAACACGGTCACCACGAGGCCCATCAGGAACATGACCACGGGGCGATAGATCAAGCGCGATGTCCGATGCAACCCTGCTCGCTCTAGCTTCAGTTCCGGCAGGGCCATGTCGAAGAGTCGGAAGCTCGACGTGATCAGCGCACCACCTACGAGGAACAGAGCCCACTGAGGAAGGGCCGTGGCAACGGGACTCATGATAGGGTCAAGGAGGGCCTTCAGTCCCAGCGCCAGTTGGCCGGTCCAGGTCCAGCTAATGGCATCGAGCCATCCCTGCCTCAGAATGAAAGCCCCGACAGCCAGCGCCGGCAACTGCACGGATGCCGTGAGAAGCAGGGATAGAACTCCGGTTGACAGGACCGTCCAACGTTCGTGCCCGCGTATTGCATAGACGAAGCCTATGAGCAGCACAATGAGAGAGGCCCCCAGTCGGGATCCCGTCACCATGGTGTAGGTCTGAATCTGTGTCAATGTGCCAACGCTCAGAAGCGCCATGGCGATGGCGGCCGACGGCGATCCACTGAGGACTACGTATGCCATTAGCCAACCCAATCCGAGAGAGTCCGCAGCGTGCTCCACGTCAAGATGGCCCTGCACCAGGGGCGTCAAGGCACTCGCCCCAGATTTCACCATCTCCAGGGCGAGAACAAAGAGGAGAACGGCGACCAGTCCCAGAAGGGCTTGTCTTACCCTGGCTTTGGGCACCCTACGCTTCTGTTTCATAGAGATGAGCTTTGGGACTCCGCACCGTGATGGAGGGATGAGGCAATCATGCACGTGCGGCGGCAATGGTCACATGTCAGTTCTCTCATTCATGCCAATCCCCGGACTTCCTCGGACAGGCGCTGGAAGAAGGCGTTCATCGTGTCATGGCGCTCGGCGGCTATCTTCCGGCCTGTCTCGGTGAAGAGTCTGTCTTTGACGCGCGACAGCTTGACGACGAACTCGTGGACCGGGGTATGAAGGTTTGCATCGTCGCCGTGAGCCACCCAGTGATCGAAGTCGACGGATGTCATCGGGACCCATAGCCGCTGCCCGTGAGCGCCGGCATAGGCGAATGCTCGAGCTACGCCTACCGCTCCAATGGCATCAAGCTTGTCGGCGTCGAAGAGCACCTTCGCCTCCAGTGTGGAGGGCTGTGGTTGGGTGCGGAAGCGATGGGCGGCAATCGCGTGAACAATCGCTTCAACGTCGCGGGCAGGCTGCCCTGCCAACACCTCCCGGGCAACGGAGACTGAAACACGGGCGTGGTCAGCCCCAGTGCTGACGGCCTGCCTTCGCCCAACATCGTGGAGGAGCGTTGCGGCTCTCACGATGGGTAGCTTCGCGCCCTCGGTCCTTGCGAGGTGCTCGGCAAGTCTGAGTACACGTAGGACGTGGTCGAAATCGTGGACGGCGTCGGCGCCGTCGTACAGGTCTCTGGCTTCGCCGACGGAGATCACGTGACGTGGTCGCCCTAGAGCTGATCCTGCAAGTCTCGGTTGATGGACAGTAGTTGGTAGGCCTCGTTCACGTCTCTGCTGGTGAGGAGTCCGGCGAATCTTCCCTCGTCGACGACGGGCAGCGCATCCAGGCCCGATGTCTGCATCTGGCGATGGACTTCAAACAGCCCATCGCCCATGTGGAGCGTAGGGAACTCCGTCCTCATCACCTGTCGCACTGGCGTATCGGGCTCCCTCTGGTTGAGAGCTCGAACGATGTCCGTGTGGGTCAGGAGCCCCACGATCTCACCTCCCTCGCACACCGGGAAGTCGGCCTGGAAGCTCTCAAGCGTCAGGTCGGCGGCGCGGCTGACAGGGTCATCCGGAGATATGGCCCGAACGTCGCGCGAGAACGCCTGCTTCACCCGCATGTCCTTCAGAATCCCGCGGATACGGGTCATGCGCCCTTCCTGAGCGGCGCCGGAATAGACGAATATCGCGATGAGAATCCACACTAGGTTCCCTGTGAGCAAACCGCCCAAGCCCAGGATCCAGGCGAAGAGCTGGCCGATGCGGACTGCTACATCCGTGGCTTGCACCTGAGGCATCACCGTCGCCAGCAGCGATCGCAGCACGCGTCCGCCATCCATCGGGAAGGCCGGGATGAGATTGAAGGCGGCAAGTCCGATGTTGGTCACGATCAGGTACGGAAGCGTATCGCCCCATCCCAGTCCCATCGGGTCTGTTGCGATCCGTCGCAGACTGGCGAACAGGTTTACAGGAGTGAAAAGGCCGAGGAGACCGAGGACGAAGGCAATGACGATGTTGCTGAAGGGGCCTGCGATCGCCATGAGGAGCTCCTCTCCTGGCCCTTCGGGCATCTCTTCGATCTGGGACACGCCGCCGAGGGGCAGCAGAACGATGTCCTCCACCGGGTAGCCCATCCACGTGGACGTCAGGCTGTGCGACAGTTCGTGAATGACGACGCAGACAAACAACAGGAGCGTGACCACAACTCCGAAGGCTGCCCCCGAAAGCGAGAAACCCGCCTGCCCAAGAAAGCCGAATTGAACGGCCGCCCAGATCAGTATCAGCGGGAACGTGAGATGAACTTTTACATCAATTCCCTGCACAGTGAAGAGCTTGAAGCTCGTCATCCTCTGGCCTCCTTGGAAATCTTGTCACGACACAGGGCCACCCTGTGGCCCTCCGGTCAGCTCCGAATGCTGGCTGGCGGAGCGATTCATGTCTGGTGCGGCTACGGGCGCGACATCGAGGTATGGGCTGTTAGGGAATGGACTGGGCCGTTGATGGCTTCCCTTGGCAAGTGCTACCGGTTCGGATGTTAGCACACAGCGGGGTGTGTGTCAATCACATTGTGCGCGATGGTCCGTCTAGACGATCCCGGCGCGGGTCTCATCGACCACGTGATCGACCACGGCCTTGAGATCCCCGGCACGGTCGTAGACGGCTAGCTGACGATCGGCGCTCGTGCCCCCGCGCAGAATGGTATGAGCGTACTCGATCTCTTGGCGGCAGTTCAGCTCGTCCACCACGTCGTCCACCCAGACTAGAATCTCCTCGACGAGACTCGGGAACGGAAGCTCTTCCTTCCTTCCGAAATCAATCAACTTGCCGCTTGAGCCGTACCTCAGAGCCCTCCATTTGTTCTCGTCAATGAGGTACTTTCTGTACAGTCGCCAAGACTGATTGGCGCGCCGCAGTTGGATCAGTTTCGCAACCACGGCCTGGATCAGTGCAGCCAGACAGAGTGCCTCCTCTATCCGCGTGCACATATCCGGGATGCGAACCTCCAGTGTGGGGAACTTCTCGCTGGGGCGCACGTCCCACCAGATGTGGGTCGGCTCCGCGATGCTGCCCGTGGTGAGGAGCGTATGCACGTAGCTCCGGTAGCTGGCGGCCGACTCGAACTGTTGAGGGATCCCCGTGCGCGGCAGGTTCTCAAAGACGACGCTGCGGTACGACTTCAGCCCGGTGTCTCGGCCGTGCCAGAACGGCGAGCTGGTCGAGAGGGCCAGGACGTGGGGGAGGAAGTAGCGGAGTTGATTCATAACTTCTATGAGCAACTCGTCTTCCTCTATTCCGATGTGGACGTGCATCCCAAAGACCAAAAGCTGACGCCCCACGTCTTGAAGGAATCGAACCAATTCTGGATACCGGCCGAAGGGAGAGACCCGCTGCGTGACCCAGGACGAGAAAGGATGCGTTCCCGCTGCAGCTACCCAGAGGCGAGCATCGTCGGCAACCTCGAGCACGGAGCGACGAATGCGAACAAGCTCCGAGCGCGCTTCTGGGATGTCGGCACAGATCTTTGTGCCCGCCTCGATCTGCGACTGAAGGAACTCGGGCCGGATCTGCTCGGAGAGCACGGCCTTGCCCTGCTCGAGAAACTGCTGGACGTAGGAGCAGAGCTCCCGGGTCCCAGGATCAATGATCTGGTACTCCTCTTCGATGCCAATGGTGAGTGATGGTTCGATCATGACTCTCTCCTTCAGCGCTATTATAGCACGTCCGTCCTCGTAAGACACTGTGTGCTTGCTCTCCCTGGCACGGAGTAGTACAATCTTTGATACAAAGCGTGCGGAAGGGAGTCGGAGATATGGACCAGTCGAACGGGGCGATCAGTGTTGTCACGGACAGCAGCTGCGACCTGCCGCAATCGCTCTTGGAGCGTTTCAAGATTGCTGTTGTTCCACTCACAGTCCATATTGGCGACGAAGCCCACGTGGACGGGGAGCTGTCTACAGATGCGTTCTGGAGCAGAGTAGGCGAGCTTGCAGGCGGACCAAAGACGTCCCGTCCCTCGGTCGGCGCATTTGAGACAGTTTTCGAGCGTGTGGTGGAGCGTGGGAGACACGTTCTCTGCCTCACCTTGACGGGAAAGCACACGGGCACAATCGAGACGGCTCGATTGGCGGCCAGACGGTTTGGTGAGGCGGTGCAAATCTTCGACTCGCAGTCACTCTCACTTGGCCTGGGGTTTCAGGTCCTTGAGGCAGCTCGAGCAATCGAACTCGGCCTGTCTATGGAAGAAGTCCTCGCTGTAGTGGAGGACGTGCGGTCCAGGGTACATCTGCTCGTAGTCCTCGACACGCTGGAGAACGTGCGGCGTGGTGGTCGCGCCCATGCGTTCATTGCCGGTTTGGGTCGTATGGCCAGCAGGCTCAACATCAAGCCCATCGTCAACTTCGTCGAAGGGCGCCTGCGGTTGGTGGGCGTGGCTCGCTCGTTCCGTCGCGGGATTGAGCGTGTCTTGGATGGTATCGACGGACTGAGTCCGCTGGAGCGTCTGGCGGTAGTCCATGCTCGCAACGCGGAGGTGGCCATGTCGCTTGCTGACAGGCTGGCGGAGCGGATCGGCTTCTCGCGCGAGGACATTCTGGTTGGCGAGACCGGAGCCGTGGTGGCTTCCCACGCAGGGGCGGGGGCTGTTGGTGTCGTGGCCCTCTCGAAGCCGCTAGAGGAAGGGGGCCTATGACGGAACCCTGTAAGGTGACACGGTGGTCCGCAGACGCCCTCGCGCTGTCGTTCACTCCCGCGTCGGGCCCGGAACTGTACTTCCCGGGCTCGTTCTTTGCGGACGGCGCCCGCAATCCAGGATGAGCGACGGGAGGTCGGATATCGTGACGGGTCGAACGGAGCTGTTGGACAAGGTTGCCGTCGTTACGGGGGCGTCCAGCGGCATAGGGCGCGTGACTGCCTTGGCCTTGGCGAAAGAGGGGATGCACGTCGCACTGGCGGCGCGTACTGAGTCGGCGCTGCGGGATGTCGCCGAGGAGATCCGTACGTTGGGCCAGGAGGCTCTGGTCGTACCGACCGACGTCACGCATCGGACGGAGGTTGACCACCTCGTGAAGGAGACGCTTGGCCGTTGGGGGCGTATTGACATCCTGGTTGCCAACGCTGGCGAATACGTCCGTTCGCCGATTCTTGACATGACGCTTCGGGATGTCGAACAGTCGATGGCGGTCAACTTCTACGGAGCGCTCCACGCTGTGCTCGCGGTGCAGCCACATCTTGTCGATAGGGGAAGCGGGCATATTGTGCTCATGTCCTCTATTGACGGCAAGAAAGGCCTTCCTCTCGACGCCCCGTACGCGGCCGCCAAGTTCGCCTTGGCAGGTTACGGAGAAGTGCTGAGGCAGGAACTCCGGAGCCACGGCGTGCACGTCACTACCGTCTTCCCTGGGCGGGTAGATACACCCCTGATCGAAACGCTGGAGGTGCCACCCATCTCTGCCAAGATTCCGCCAAACGCTGTGGCTCGTGCCATCGTCGATGCCGTCCGCCAGAAGAAGCCCGAGGTCGTCATCCCGTTCCACGGGAGACTCCTGCAGCTGGTAGACGTTCTGTCGCCACGGCTGGGCGATTGGGTCGTTCGGTTCTTCCATCTGCAAGGATGGGAGGAGAACGGCGAAGAAGACTGGAGGTCAATGTGAATGGTAGTCAGCTCTGACCTGTGTGCGAATCGTGCGCGCGGCGGCGTGAGTGCGAGGACCACTGCTTTGTCGAAAGGAGACGTACGTATGCGTGCAGATGTCGCGGGGGCGTCGGGCAGACGGCCCGTCCACCGGTGGCTACAGGATCTTAGCGTAAGCTTCGTGCCGGGGCCAGGATCCACGGTTGAAGCCGCCGTGGGAAGGAGGCTGTTGGAGGCTTTCGGGAGGGCCGGCCATCGAGTCCAGACCGCTCCCAACGATGACACGGATGTGATCCTGACGACGGCTCCCTTTGGCAAGCCTCTGGATTGGCGTGAGGCTCTGCTCTTCACTGCCCGCCATCGTTTTGATCTTGAGCGGTCGCCCACTATCTATACGCTCGTTCACGCAACCCCAGAGCAGTTTGGAGACGCCCTGAACCATTTCCGCGCGATTCTGCCAGTATCCCCGCCCAATCCAGATGACTATAATTTCCTTGGTCTGGCGCCGGAGTCACATCACGTCCTCCATGAGCAAGGACAACGGGGTGGGCCCATTCTGGCTCTGGAGCGCGTGGTGC
>JASFVD010000079.1:0-8224 GCA_050050015.1 Anaerolineae bacterium
TCGCCCGGGCCAAGTTCTGGCCTGGGGACGTCGTCGTAGCTTAGGACGTTCACGTCGCCGTGTTCGTGGAAACAGAGAGCTTTCATCACCTCAGTGTCCTCCCGGTCAGATAGACCGCTCAATCTCAACCGATTAGCGCAACCTTGTCTCCAGTCGGGCGATGACCATGCGCTGGATCTCGCTAGTGCCTTCGTAGATCTCGGTGACCTTAGCGTCGCGGAAGTAGCGCTCGATGGGTAGCTCCTTGCTATATCCCATCCCGCCGTGAATCTGGACGGCCTCGGTGGTCACCCACATGGCCGTCTCCGACGCAAACAACTTGGCCATGGCAGATTCCAGCGTGTATCGACCGCCGTTCTTCTTGACCTCTTCCTTGACCAGGGCGGCCTGGTAGATGAGCAATCGACTTGCTTCGATGTGGGTCTTCATGTCAGCCAGCTTCTGCTGGATCATCTGAAACTCGCCAATGTGCTGTCCAAATGCCTTCCGTTCGCCAGCATACTCCACAGAGGCCTCGTACGCTGCCTCTGCGATACCCAGGGCCTGGGCGGCGATGCCAATGCGACCGGCGTCCAGCACCGACATGGCGATCTTGAAACCCTGGCCCTCCTCACCCAGTCGGGCCTCTACCGGGCATCTATAGTCCTCGAAATGAACCTCGCACGTGGCCGACGCACGAATACCCAGTTTGGGCTCCGTCTTGCCTCGGGAAAACCCCGGCTGGTCGGTGTCGATGAGGAAGGCGCTTACGCCACGGTACCGTGGCTTCGCATCCGGATCGCTCTGGGCGAACACCACAATGTACCTCGCCACCGGTCCGCTCGAGATCCACGACTTGGTGCCGTTAATGACGTAGTGTGACCCGTCGTCGGAAAGCTCCGCGGTCACCCGGATATTGCCGGCGTCAGATCCGGACTGAGGCTCCGTGAGCGCGTAAGCTCCGACCGCGTCGCCGCTGGCGACTGCACGCAGATACTGCTGTTTCTGGTCTTCAGTCCCGTAGCACTGGATACCGTAGCAGAACAGCGAGTTGCAGACCGACATGATGACTCCGTGAGATGCATCTACCTTGGAGATTTCTTCGAGAGCCAGCACGTATGAGAGCGTGTCCATGCCGGCGCCTCCGTACTCCTCTGGGACGGCGATGCCCATGAACCCGTGAGCACCCATCTTCGCGATGGTCTCCCGGGGGAATTCGCCGCTCTCGTCGTACTCCGCTGCGATCGGGGCGATCTCGGCCTCGGCGAAGTCACGGGCCATGTCGCGAATCATCCGGTGCTCGTCACTTAGCTGCAGATCCATCCTGGTGCCTCCTTAGGTCATACAATCCCTGGCCCAAACATATCCCGATTCTACTCGGAGATCGAGTAAGGGCAACGTCGTCGGCAAAGGTCTTGAGATTGGTCATGTTGTGTGCATTCCGAAAGATGGTGTCTTGTGGCGACACTCAGGCAGGCGGAAGCGTCTAACCCCGTCGGCCACCGAGTTCGGCCAGCAGTTGGTGGTCGCGGTCCAGCCCACGCACGAAGCCCTGGCGGTTCCGCTCGACGGGTCGATCCATGGGCTGAAAGGGACGGTTGGATCGTCTGATCGTCGAACCGGATGGCGGGAATCCCTTGAACGTGCCGGAGGCTGGTGGCGAGGCAGGCACTGACGCGGGTAGAAAGCGACGCTGGCCGAGAGATGGCTTTCGACGATTCCGTGGTGCATCAATGTGGTCTCGAAGGGACGTCCGTAGGCCATGTTCCAGGTGACTTGGTCGAACGGCGCTAGGTGAGGGGGCTCTGTGCGTATGGCATCGTATTGAAGGATCGGCATCCACCAGAAGCCGACCGCGTAGATGGGCGGCAGGCCCCTGGCGACCCAATCCGGACGTCGCAGCTTGTGCAGAGAACGTTTCACGCTCACCGAGGCCTGTGCGGATGTTTCGCGATGCCGTTGGGATAAGTTGGGATAAGTTGGGATATCTTTGGGATAAGAAGAGCGTCGTCGCTCACTTCAGGATGTAGTATGTGCCCTTCTTGGCTCCGATCTTGAGCAGAAGGCCCTTCTCGACCATCTCGGCGAGGTCCAACCGCAGAGTCTCGGCACTGAGACCGGGGCAGATGTCACGATACTCGCGGTTGGTGATGCGACCGTGCTTCTCAACGTATGTCAGAGCTTTCGCCTGGCGCTCGCTCACGCGCCCTGCCCATTCTGGCTGGGGCTCGCGGTCGAGAACGTTGTACAGGGTGACGCTGAAGGCATATGGGCTGTCCTTGAATTTCGGCGGCGGATGACCTGCCCGTACCATCTCGTCGATCATCAGGTCGACGCCAAGTCCCAACTCCTCGATGTAGCCCCATTGATAAAGACCAGAGACGATGCGCGGGTTGCGCGAGAAGTGCTCATCGACGATATTGTCCACGGTGATGAAGCCAGGCAGCCCACCGGGACTCGTAATCTCCAATCGGTCGGCGAACATCCGCACTTCGATGCGGCGTCCCCGCAGCCGGTAGTCGCGATGGGCCACAGCGTTGACCAATGCCTCTCGCACTGCCGAGACCGGGTACTCGGTCCGTTCCTTCCGCTCCAGCTCCGTAACGACGGCCCCTTTGCGCATCTCCTCGCCGACGACCTGCCAAGCTCTCCGAACGATCTTGGACAATGGACCGCTGATCTCCTCCCGGCGGCCGTAGCCAGGGTGCCCATCCTCACCTCGAGGTTCCGTTCCGATGAACTTCACGAATGTGAGGCCGCTCTGGGGCAGGAAGACCTGGGGGTTGGAGGCGAAGAGTAGGACACCGGCCACAGTGGGGCGGCCGTTGTCGGAAAGGGCTCCCATCTCACGCAGGAGGTCGTCTGGGGACCGGGTCCACTCCCGATGCCGGCGTGCCTCCCATTTGTCGACGAACTCAGCGACCACGTCATCGTCGAAATCGCTGCGCTCCGCCCCGGGAGCCGGCTCGGTCTCGAAGTCGCCGGTCGACTTGGTGGCGGCCAGCTGGCGTATCTCCTCTCCGCTGAGGGGTCGGTTTTCGTCTCCGGTGCGGACCAGGACGCGCCCGTCGGACAAGCTGTGGAGTTCGGGGCTGCGGTTGACTACGATGGAGAAGACGGGACCATCCTCGGCTGCTGCTTGGTGCCACCGAGCCTCCACCGGAGGCCGGCACTTTTCCACAGCGGCCTGCAATGCCATCTCCACCTCGTCGGTGAAGACGTGCCCCGTGATCTGACCTTCCTCGTCGGCGCCGATGAGAATGGTGCCCCCGTCGGAGTTGGCGAAGGACACCAGCGTCTCGGCCAGTGCCTGAGGGTCTGGCTCTGGCATCAGTGCGCGCATCTGACCGGATCGCCACGAGCCTATGCGTGCGCTCATCCTATCCCCTCGACTCGCGGAGCCACTCCGCCATCCATCAGTCCTCGGTATCGGGATCTGGGTCGTCGCCTTCCATCACTGCCATCGAGGCGATCTCGTCGCCCGGTTTCAGATCCATGATCATCACGCCCCGTGTCGGCCGGCCAAGGCGAGATATCTCCCTCGCCAGCGTTCGGAGTGCGATCCCCCCGGCTGTGATGAACGTGATCTGATCCTCGGGGTGAACCACGCTCGCGGCGGCGACTGTGCCTGCCTTCTCACCTTTGTAGCAGAGCACCCCTCTGGTATAGCGCCCTTGCGTTCGAAACTCGCTGAGCGGGGTGCGCTTCCCGTAGGCCTTGGTCGTGACCGTCAGGAGATCGGCTTTGGGGTCCACGACGCAGGCACTGACCACTCGGTCTCCCGGGTTCAGTGCGATAGCGTTCACGCCCATCGCAGCCCGCCCAATGGCTCGCACCTCGCTCTCTCGGAACCGCAGGGCCTGGCCCTTCTTGGTCACGACGATCAGTTCCTGCCCTCCGCGCGTGCGGCGGACCCATCCAAGCTCGTCCCGTCCGGAAGGACCGTCCTCCAGCCGAATGGCAATAAGACCGCTGGGTCGCACGTCCTCGAATTCACTCAGTAGAGTGCGCTTCACGCGTCCGTGCCGCGTGAACATCGTCAGATATCCGTCTTCCTCGAAGTCCGACACGGCGATCGCGGACGTGATCCGCTCATCGGCATCGAGGTTGATCAGGCCAACCAGTAGATCGCCCTCTGCGGTGCGGCCGGCGCTTGGGATTTCGTAGGCGCGCTTCTGATAGACCTTGCCCTTGTCGCTGAAGAAGAGAATGGAGTCCAGGGTGTGAGCGGGGAAGAAGTGAAGCACTTCGTCCTCCTCGCGAGTATCCACCCCGATCACTCCTCGTCCTCCGCGCCGTTGCGTGCGGTAGACGTCCATGGGGACGCGCTTGATGTAGCCATGCCCAGTGATGGAGATGAAGACTTCCTCCTCGGCGATCAGGTCCTCTTCCTCCAGTTCTGCGTCTCCAGGCACGATGCGCGTACGGCGCTCGTCGCCGTACGTGTCTTTCAGGTCGTCGAGGTCGTCCTTGATAAGCTCCAGGATCTTGTGTGGGGAGGCGAGGAGATCTTGCAGGCGGGCGATCTGATCGGTCAGCTCGGCATACTCCTCCTCAATCTTTTGTCGCTCCAGCGCCGCCAGTCTCCGCAGGGGCATGTCGAGGATGGCTTCTGCCTGCATCTCCGTCAGCTCAAATCGTTCCATTAGCCGCTCTCGGGCTGTGCTGACGTCTGGCGATTGTCGGATCGTCTGGATGACGGCGTCCAGATGGTCGAGCGCGGTGAGCAAGCCCTCCAGGATGTGCGCGCGTCGCTGAGCCTTGTCCAGTTCGTGCCTTGTGCGGCGGATCAGCACGTATCGCCGGTGCTCGACGTACCGCTGAAGCGCTCGCTTGAGGCTCAGCAGCTGTGGCTCGTTGTCCACGATGGCCATCATCTGCACGCCAAACGTGGTCTGGAGCGGAGTATACTTGAAGAGGCGATTGAGCGCCTTGCGGGGCTGCGTGCCGTGCTTCAGTTCGATGATGATGCTCAACCCGCGACGATCTGACTCGTCGCGCAGGTCGGATATGCTCGTCAGTCGGTCGGCGCGGACCAGCTTTGCGATACGCTCCAGCAGCGTTGTCTTGTTCAGCTGATAGGGTATCTCTGTGACGACGATGCGGTGCCGACCGCCGTCCATCTCCTCGATCTTCGCCTTCGCCCGCACCGTGATGCGCCCTCGTCCCGTGGCGTATGCCTGAGTGATCCCGTCGCGACCGACGATGACGCCGCCCGTGGGAAAGTCTGGGCCTTTGACGTGAGCCATGAGATCGTCCAGCGTCACTTCATCTGGCGCGCCCCAGTGGCCGATCAAGTGCTGTGTGGCGTCGCAGACCTCGCAGAGATTGTGGGGAGGGATATTGGTCGCCATGCCCACAGCGATCCCGGCGGATCCATTGACCAACAGGTTGGGTAGCCGGGCGGGCAAGACCTCCGGTTCTTCCAAGGAGCCGTCAAAGTTGTCAATCCAATCGACCGTACCTTTGTCGATGTCCTGCAGGAGCTCCGTGGCGATCTGGTCCAAGCGAGCCTCGGTGTAGCGCATGGCTGCGGGGCTATCGCCGTCGATGGAACCGAAGTTGCCGTGTCCGTCGACAAGCGGATAGCGAAGGCTGAAATCCTGCGCCATCCTCGCCATGGCATTGTAGACGGCGCTGTCGCCATGGGGATGGTACTTGCCCAGCACGTCGCCGACGATGCGAGCGGACTTTTTGTAGGCGCGATCCGGGCGCAGCCCCAAGTCCTCCATGGCATAGAGAATGCGGCGTTGGACGGGCTTGAGGCCGTCCCGGGCGTCGGGCAAGGCACGCGAGACGATCACGCTCATTGCGTAGTCGAGGTACGCATCGCGCATCTCGCGCTCGATGTCTATGGGTTGGACAGTGCCGATATCAGCTTCCAAGGGGTATCCTCCAGAGCGTGGAGATCAATCAACCTAGTGGAACATTATACTCCTTAAGACGTGAATCGTAAAACGTAGAGCGCTCCTGGGCGCCTCGCCGCTGTCGCTATGGACCTGGCAGCTCATAGCAGTAGACGGCCACGCGCTTGAAGTGGGCTTCCTCCACGCGCTGAGCCTGGTCATCCAGCCATCGCTGCACCAAGTTCCGCTCGTCCCAAAGCGAGACCTCGCTGGCGACCAGCCAAGCCTTATCGTAGCCACTCGTCATCTCCCTCATCCGTCGTGCAGCCTGCTCTTCGTCCATCATATATCCGCCATCAGGGGACCGATGGTTGGTGTACAGGCCTTCGGTCAGCGGGTAAGTCTCGAATGGGAAGTAGTAGTCGAACGTGTATCTCCCATATGGGATCTGAAAGATGATCAGGTCCTGGAACCCCGGCTGACCGCCTTCCGCGATCGGCAGATACACGGTGTAGCCGGCGTTCGCCTCTGACGATGGAGGCTTGGTAGCTTCTCCCCTCTCCTGGTGACTAGCGACGTAGGCAGCGGCCGAGCGGAAGTCCGATTTGATCGGTGTGGTTGCTTGCTGCCAAAGATTGATGCCGTTGACCGCAAGAACGACGCCCAAGAGCGGCGCGACAATCCAGCGGAACCAGTGGTTGGCCTTGATGATGGCCGTCAGCCCCAGCGCCGCGAGCAGGTAGAAAGCTGGTGCTGACCAGATCAGATATCGGTCTGTGAAGAGCGGCTGCCGAAGGGAGATCAGCCACACGCACAGGAGGGGGAGCGCCAGCCAGGTTAGCATCACGACGGCGTCGCGCAGAGCGGCTGGTCGTGCCAGTCCCTTGTCGGAACCTCTCAGCACCGTCGCAGGTGCAACTGCTCTGATCAACCCGCCCGCGGCCAGTGATCCTGTTAGCGCCGCGGCCCAGGAGCTTCTCCAACCTGTGATCCCGGCTGACCAGCCATTGAGGAGGATGACGATCATCTCCTTCAGGGAGTAGGGATGGAAGCCTGTCTCCCGCGCCCGGAAAGCCAGCGGTGCCTGCCAGGCTGCCAGCGGAAGATAGGGTAGCGTCAGGCATGCCAGGCTGATCAGGCCCCCTCGCCACCTCTTGCGGGTCAGAGGCCACCATGCCAGCGCAAGCAGGACCTGGACGGGGATGAGCAGGGCGGCCAGGATGTGCGAGTAAGAGGCCAGGGAGGTAGTGGCAATCTGGGCTGACCACCAGGGCCAGCCTCCGCCCTCGAGAGCGCGTCTGAGGCTGTAGATCGCCAGCAGGGTCAGAACCACCACCAAGGTGTACATCTTCACTTCCTGGCTATACCAGACCAGATACGGCGACGTAGTGACGAGCAGCGCGGAGATGATGCCGACTGATGAGTTGAACAGGCGGCGGCCGAGCGCGTAGACCAGCGGTATAGCGAGGACTCCAAACAGGAGCGAGAGAAAGCGCATCGCGAATTCGCTCGTACCGCCGAGGGCGATCCAGCCACGGAGCAGCAGGTAGTAGAGAGGGCCATTCCATCCCGGCCGGGTGAAGTTCTCCAGTATGTCCCCAACGGAGGCCGTGGCGAAGCGGAGCGCGTCCACCTCGTCTCTCCACAACGACTGGGCCTCGAGGGAGACCGCGCGGGTGAAGAAGCTGACTAAGACCAGGAGAGCAACCGCCGCCAGGCAGGGAAACCGGTCCCGACGCATCATGAAGATGGAGAAGGAACTAGTGAGGCACGGCTGAGGACAATGGGCGGGGCCGGCACGCGGAGCGATGGCGGGAGGCTAGGAGGCGAAATGGAGTCCAGCGAAGCCAACATCATAGTTCAATTATAGTCTGGTCGAGGTGGAGTCGCCAGTTTGATGCCCGCGACAGAGCGGCGACTGCCTCGGCCATTTCATCCACTCGGAGCGTGAAGGGGACGTGAGCTGCTGCATACCGTGCGGCAGAAGCCTAGGGACGGTGCCTGGCGGGCCCCTTGACTAGCTGCGGTGCTGGCGTAGAATCCAGCGACCACAGTGGGGGCATCGTGGTGCTCATCTACAATACTCTACGAGGCGGAGTGTACACCGCTCCGCGTATTGTGTAAGGAGTCTAATCAATGAAGGCGTGGAAAGCCGCGGTGATTTCGACAGCCTGTCTATGTCTGTCGTTCCTGGCAACGCCTCTCGTCAAGGGTGATCGGGTGCCGACCTCAGTTGCACGGACAATGCGACTGGAGGACCCGTCGGAGGAGGGATTGCCAGTCACGTTCACAGCCGCCGGGAGAGAGGAAACGGACCCGACACCCGATGTCGAATACTTTGCCGTTGAGACGCAGAAGCTTCAAACTGGAAGATCGATTGACAAGGTCACGATCAACGG
>JASFVD010000080.1:0-8165 GCA_050050015.1 Anaerolineae bacterium
CAGGACCTTCCGGAAGTGACAGCCAGCACGCAGGGCGCAGGAGTTCGGGACGGACGAGGTGCGCTAGATCTCTCTTGCCCTCCGCCCTAGCCGTAGATGTCGAGCACATCGCGGAGCATTGTAGCAGCTGAGGGGATGGGGCTCGGTTCGTCGATGATGGCCGTGATGGTACCATATATGTCCGTCTCGAACAGGATGCCCATCTCCTTACGGCCCAGGCGGCCTAGTGGATGATCGGCCGAGAGACGGACGGGCGCCACGGAGAGTCTATACTCGCCGTCGTCCAGTCGTTCCGCTGCTCCCAACAGTCTGTAGCGCTCGCCCTGGTCGCGGGCCGACTGAAGCTGTTTGGCTGTCAGGTCTGTGATCCCGCTGCGATCAATCTCGTCCATACCGGTGGGCCGGGACAGTACTGCGTTGGCGAGGATCACCAGCTTGGCCGCGGCGTCCCACCCCTCCAGGTCCCAGGTCCCGTCGCCTTCCAGCACGCCCTCGTTGCGCGCCCGAGCGGTGGCCTCCTTCCAGCTCATACCATCAGCCAGCATGTCCATCACGTAGCCCGTGCATAGGTTGGGCACCGCCTCCATACGCTTGATCACGGCTCCGCGCAGGTCCCGCCGGCCAAGATAGAGCGCGGGGAGTCCTCCTGCCACGGTGCCGTCGAAGCGCAACTGCACGTCGTGGTCGGCAGCCAACTGGTGCAGGTCTTGGTAGGCGACGACCAGCGGGCCCTTGTTGGGCGTGGCGACGTGCATGCCGCGCCGTAGCGCCGTCCGGATGCACGATAGGCCGGGTTCGGCCCCCATGGTGAGATTGACGGGAGAGGCCTCTAGGAGGACGTCAGCCTGAGCTGTAGCGACCAGTGCCGGAGCCAACCAACCCTCCTTGCCCGCGTCAGGGTAGTGGGCTATGGTTCCCCCGTTAGACTTGATCGAGACAATCCGCTCTGGACTCAGGCCACTGACGGGATCGTAGGCAGACCCGCGGCTGTCGGCTGCACCGACGAGCAGCAGGTCCAGGTCGTAGCGGCTGCGTAGGTGCTCCCCCTTCTCCGCGAGCACCTGACAGAAGCGACGTCCCAGATTGCCAAGGCCGATCAGCACAAGTCGAACGGATTGCATTCTCTACCTCCAAGAAGATGGTACTGTGCTCAGGGGGGGAAGCCGGGCCACTCTCAACCACGAGGGTAGCATGTGAACGGTGCGGGGCCTGCGCGCCTGACCGTCCAGTGGCGAGTCCATTACGTTCGATGAGTCCAGTGCAGACGGTCACATTGCCAGCAAGCATTGCGGGGCGACGAGGCCCCGGCCGTGGACTGCTCTTGCTGGACGTCCTGTGCCCAGCTCAGAACAAGATCCGCTGGTCGGTCTCCTGGGAACGCCCCGTGCAGCCCGGGACTACGGCTGAACGCAGCCTCGGTGGAACGGTGATTGAGCGAGCTTGGCGGATGTGCGGTCATCACGAGGGGACGAGAGATACGTCACTCGAGGAGTGATCCGCCACAGTGCCGGCAGAATCGATCACTTTCGCCGACAGGGCTCCCACAGTGCTGACAGAAGGCACCAGCGTCCTCCTCCTCAAGATCCTCCGCCTCTTCCCTCACGTTGACTTCGTATAGGGGAAGACCCTTCTCGCTGAGCGCGTTGTAGAAGGCCGTTCCGGCCCCCGCCAACCCGATGACCACCCAGACGATGATGAAAGGACCGAACACGTTCCGTATCGGGACTGCGAAGCGGGCCATCATCACGAGCCCCGCGGCCATGACCACCAACATCATGATCCCCACGAGCAGCGAGCGTGTTCTTCCTGGACGGATTCTCATTGCCGGGCCGTTCCCCTTCGTCACGAATCGGTTCCGTGGACGGAGCAGTTGCTGCGCGATGTTGCGCCTGCCAGACGCTGGTGTGTGAAGGAGATTATAGCGCAACGCCGAGGCCGGCACAAACAGCGGGCTGGGGCCTAGACGCGGGCGACGCGTCGTCGGCGTTTGGCGTCACGAGGGACGGCTCAGATTGGTGCCCTTGGCCAGTTGTCCAGCAGCGACCGGACGCGCTCGATAGTGAGGGGCGCCGAGCCTTCGTAGTGGTTGTTGACGTTCAGATAGACGGTCAATCCGCTTGCCCTCAGATCCTCGGTCAGGTCGACGATGGCTGACAATTCCTCGTCTTTGGGGGCCACGATGCGATTCCATCGCTTGCCCGTCTGCTTCTCGATCCCCTTTCGATCCGGCCCAAGCAGGCGGATCACGAGGGTCTCATGCTGGACGAGCAGGTCACGCCAGTCGCGAAAGACCCTCGTGACGGGAGGCATCCAGTATCCTTCGAGGAGTACGGGAATCAACCGATTGTCAAGCAGGAACTCGAAGTAGGAAGCGTTCAGATACTGGGCGTTCCTCACCTCTACGCCGTACTGGTAGCCCGAGGGGAAGTGTTTGCCGAATGCCTGGAGCTGCTCCTGGAACGTTTTCTGCGAGTCTACCATCATCTTGTTGAGGTACCCGAACTGGAAAAGCACAGGACCCAGGGTGTTGCCGAGAGGCTCGAGGAGCGACAGGAACGAGTGGAGCAGGGAGGGCGAGAGAAAGTGGGGGTTCACCTTCATCGGCTCGGTCTTTCGCTTTCTGTAGTAATGAGTGAGGGTGATGCTGTTGGGGGCTTTGACGGTGAAGACAAAGTCGTCGGGGACGGAGCGTCGGTAGTTTTCCACGTCGTCTGGCCTGGGCAGAGCAACGCTGTCCTCACCGAAGAGCGACCAGAACCACCGATCGATCTCGACGGTGTTGTAGTGTTCCGCGTACTCCTCGAGGTAGTTGATGTTATCGGACCCGGAGTAGACCAACCCCCGCCACGAGGGGTACTTCCAGCTGCAGGTGCCTATTCTCAATTCACCCATGACGCATCTTGCTCCTCTTGATATCGCTCAATCGGGCCCGCCGGGCGTCCATGCGCCTTGGGGAAGCTCGCAGGTGGCGGTGCGTACGGACAGGCCCGTCGGATCGCATGCCATGGCGTTGCCTAATCCAGGGAGGGACCTGAGAGGGCTTGGGCCGCGGAGAAAACCACTTACCTCCGCCACGGGATACATCCGTACCCTTTGAGTGGGCTCTTAGAGAGTCTGCCCGTTTGTGCTGCGATATGATGTGGTACCCTTCCGTGGCTATGGAGTCTCCTTCCTCTGGCGTCGGTCAGGCGGCTGCCTGTCGCTGATGGTGCTGAGTCGCCAGCGGGTGCGGAGCTTGAGAAATCCTCCATCCCGTCAGGAGGACGGTGCTACCGGTTGGCGGATGACGGTTTTCAGATTCTCGGGTGCCGTGCGGCGTGGATCACTCAGGTAGATCTCGTGATGCTTGCCGCGTAGCGCGTAACCTTGCGCCTCCGCGAACGAGTGCAGACTGGCGATGGTGGGCCCTTCCTCGTCGTACGGTCCGACGTAGAGGGTCTGGATTGACAAGCCCTCGTGGTACGGCGCAAATCGCAGGCGCGACACCGCTGGGAGATCCTTCTTTCGCTCAGTCTCGACGCAGGCTTCCTCGGCGATCTCCGCGGTCACCCACGAGGGCTGCATGATCATCATCGTCCAGGACCAGGCATCCTTGTCGTCGAGGCTGAATTGGCTCATGTCCTCGACCCACCAGAGTCCCTCTAGCGGGGGGACCACATAGTCGTCGGTCTCGGCATCGTCTTTGAGCATGAACTTGATGGCGTAGGCGACGCTGTAGAGAGCGTCAACCGTCTCCTGGTACGCCGGCGTCGTGTTGGGATCACCCTGGCCATCACTCATCAAGAACGTCATCTCCGGCACATCCACGACGCTGAATTTAGACCTCGCGGGCCTGTAAAGGTATTTCAGCTCTTTCTTGAAATCGATCTTCGCCACGATGGGCCTCCTATGTGCAATCTGCGTGCTCGTGGTCGGTGGTCTCCGCAAGAGCGACCACGATTCTCGAAATCCTATCCTGCGTGTCCTTCCAGCTCCTCGATGGTGCATGGCCAGTCATCCTTGAGCAGGCGGGACAGAGCGCGATCGGCTAGAATGCGACCCTCGGTCTGACAACGGGGGCAGTAATTTGTCTCCCGCGTCGCGTAGCGGATGCGTTGAATCTCCGTCCCACAGACTGGGCAGGGTTCTCCATATCTCCCGTGAACGGCCATCCCGCTTCGCACGGCCTTGGCCTGGCCTGGGAGGCCCTCGTTGGCTGCTCGACGAATTCGCTCGGTCCACTCGCACAGCGTGTCGCGCGTCGCCGTGTAGAGGCGCTCGGCTTGCTCATTCGTGAGGCTACCGGTGAGGAGGAACGGAGACAGCCTCGCTCGATGAAGGATCTCGTCCGAATAGGCGTTTCCGATGCCGCTGAGGATGCTCTGATCCGTCAGGGTGCGCTTGAGCGTGTGGTTCTCAGCCTTGACTCTGTCTCGAAAGGACTCCAGACTCGCCTCCATAATCTCAAGCCCGCCGCGGTCGAAGCCCCCCAGAGCATCGTGCCCTCTCACCACGTGGAGCGACGCTCGCTTCTTGGTAGATGGCTCGCTGACCAAGAGTGAGCCGTTGTCGAAATCGAGGGCCGCCAGTCCTCCTCGACGGGGTATGCTGCAGCTCCTATCGCGCCATTCGAGACGCCCACTGATCATGAGGTGCAGCACCAGGAAGAGCTCGCCGGGGAAGTGGAGGATGATCTGCTTCTGGATCCGCCGGACATCTTGAAGGATCAGACCCTCGAGAGACGAGATCGGCGGGTCCACCGTCCTGAGCACGAAGGGATGAGCGATGCGAACATGCTCAAGGCGCTGAGTTTGCGCCGACTGACGGAGTCGCTCGACGGTGACAACGACTTCTGGGTATTCGGGCATAGGCTGCTCTCCGTTCCCTCTGCCTCCAAGGTGTTCTCGCGCGCGTCGGACCCGGGGCCCGCGAGCGGGTCACACCGCGAGGAGGATTATAATCGAGGCGGATGGGGAAGACCAAGTGGACGCCTTTCTCAGGGCCCGGAGGAAAAGGCGGATCCTCCCTCCTTAGGTCGTTGCCCGCACCACTGGCGGACGGTGTTGTCCAGGAGTCTGGTCAGAGAGGTGGCACGGGTGGACGGCACAGAGCACGTGGCTTCTCGCCACGGATGAACTCCAGCCCAGCTGCGGATTCGAACAGCCCTCGGCTCCCCCGTGCTGAATAGCGCTTTCTGCTTGCCTGTTCCGCAGTTACCGGCTAGCGTTGCGTGTCTCGCCAGATCGGTTCGTGACTTGTGCAGATTCTTGGGCGTCAGCGCTGGGTGCCGTCTGACTCCCCCGGCCTCCACTACCGTTCGAGGAGACCGTACATCTGGTCGGGCGTCAGGACGTCCGGGTAGCGGTGCCGTAGGGCCACGCGGCTATCGTAGCAGAGGTGGCAGGCGTCGACGTAGGCTGGCTCGGGATGGAGATTGTATCGCCGTGCCAGCTCTGCAGGCCCGCCTTTGAGGAGCGGGGCGACGATCGGGTGGGTGTCCGGCTCATAGGTCCGGCAGATGTCCTCGAGGCGAGTCTGGAACAGATTGCCCAAACTGATGCCCTGGCACACGTGGACGTACCCCAGCGGGTCGAGGTGGACTCGCCCGGGGGCATCCAGACTCTCATATGGGCATTCGTCAAACGTCTCCCAGCGGGCTCGAGGGGCGCTGGGCGCAAGCTTCTCTGCGGCACGACCCCGGAACATGAGGGATGCCAAGGCTCTCTCCGTTTCCTCCGGCTGAGCGACGCTGATGGTGCCCATTGGGATCCCAAGTTCCGCACCGGCGTCACTGGCGTTCCGCACCTGCTGGCTGAGCATGTCGTCCCAGTGATAGAGGTCGCTGCTCACGGAGAGATCCGCAATCAATCCCGCCAGGGGGCGGAGCCAGGCCCGAGCGTCCTCTACCTGCGTTGCCCAATAGCCGTTGGTAACCACCCCGACCTCGTAGCCTCGGGCGGCTGCGTCTTCAACGCCCTCTATCAGGATGGGGTAGTAGAGGAATGGCTCCCCACCCTCGAAGTAGATCCACTCGACTGTGCTCAGATCGTCGGATTGATGGAGTATCTGCCGGATATCCTCCAAGGACATGGTCCCGCTCTGTCGCGGGCCTCCCCACACGAAGCAGTGATCGCACTCGAAGTTGCATTCGTACGTGAGGAGAAGATGAAGTGCCGTGAGTTTCATATGACATCCTCGTTCGACCGATGTGTGACCGCGGACCGAAAGGGGGCTGCGATCACGTGGCTGCCACCGCTGCGACGCCGACAAGCCCGGCGCCAGTATGGACTGAGAGCCCAGGAGTCAGGTCCGCAGTGAGAATCGTCCCAGGGCAGGACAAGCTTTCGCGGAGTAGTCCCTCGAACTGCTGTGCCTCCTCCAGCGCGTCCACATGGATGATGGCCATGCGCTCGGCCGTTCGTCCGTCGAGGGCATCTCGTGTCAGGTCAATCACGCGAGACCAGGCTTTCCTCTGCGATCGCACGCGCTCCAGCATCTGCAGCTCGCCGTCCTCCAGAGTGAGGATGGGTTTGATGCTCAAGAGGCTGGCCATGCCGGCAGTCAAGTGGCCGACCCGACCGCTCATTGCGAGATACTTGAGTGTGGACAGAGCCGCATAGAGGCACGTCCGCCGGCCTACGTCCAAGGCGCGCTGGATGATCTCGCTCGTTGGGCCTCCTCTCTGCGCGGCCTCCGCAGCCTCCAAGACCATGAATCCCTGGCCTATCGAGATGCTCCTTGTGTCCACGACGGTGATCTCGCGGTCGAGCAGGTGGTCGCGAGCCGTCCGGGCAGCATCGAAAGTAGCACTGATCTCGCTGCTGACACAGAAGCAGATAACCTCGTCGGCTCCTTCATCGAAGGAGGCGTTGAAGGCATCAAGAAAGTCGCCTGGTGCTGGGGCCGACGTTGTCGGGAGCTGGCCATGCTGGTCAACTCGCTCGAACAGCGACGTGTCGTCAATGTCCAGCCCTGTCAGGAACGTCTCGTCTCCAAAGTGGACGGCGATGGGAACTTGTCGGATGCCGTAACGCGCGGCTACCTTGTCTGGAAGGCTGGCGTCTGTGTCTGTGATGATTGCCGTTGATGGCATGGGACCTCAGTTTCCTTCCTCTCTATCTCTCCTTCCGGCGGCGGCATCGGCGACCAAGCCTCCTATGTTGCCGCCTTGCAGACTGGCGCCCTGCCTGCCCTAATGCTGATGAATGCCACATCGGTGAGCTGACCGTCAAGAACGCGCCGATTCATCTAGGAGCGTCTCATCAGCTCGCAGAACTGTCCGGTGCCGCTCGCTGCTGCTTGGAACATCGCGGGGGACCGGTGCTCATCCGCACGCCGTTGGCCATCCGGCAGCACCCGACGGGCCGGGCCAAGCAGGCACACCCAGGGAGTCACTTGTCGACCAGGACGCATGTAGCGTAGTCTCTGATGCAGCCAATCTGAGCGTCCAGGCCATGTGAAGCGACCAGAGCGCGAATCTCCTCCTCTGACAAAAAATGACTTCTCATGAGGGCTAGCTTCTCCACCAGAGCGATAAGCTTCACGGGGAAGCGACTGATGTCAGGTTCCTCAATGACCAGGCGACCTCCTGGTTTGAGGACGCGCAGCAGTTCGTGGATAGCACCGTGGTGGTCGTCGAAGTGATGAAGCGCGTCGACGGCAATCACCCTGCTGAACGTGGCATCCGGGAACGGGAGCCGCTCCACGTGCGACTGAGCCGGGTGGAGCGCGCCCTTCTTCTGTGCCTGCTTCAGCATTGGCCCAGAGAGATCGTTGATGACCAGCGTGCCCACCAGCGGCACCAACTGCTCCGAGACTCGGCCGGTGCCGCCGCCGGCCTCCAAGACCCGCCCGCGCGTCGGCAGGCGTAAGAGGTCGCGCAGTCGCGCTGGGTCAGGCGAGGGTATCACCAGGTCGTATATCGGCGCAAGAAGGTCGAAGTGATCGAGCATGGGAGATTCCTTCGGGCATTGCTGGTTTGGCGTGCGTATCCACCTCGTCCGCTGACTGTCGCTCAGGCGTCAATGCCTAGGAACCTGCGGATCACAAAGCCAATGAGGAAGCTGATGAGCGAGACGCCAAAGCTCAGGCCCGCCATCTCCAGGAACCGCTCCTTGAATGGCTCGTCCTTGGCGACCGAGACGTAGTAGTTGAACAGCCCAATGATCACGACCGCCGCGACCAGT
>JASFVD010000081.1:0-8133 GCA_050050015.1 Anaerolineae bacterium
CTTCGTCGTGCGCAACGCAGCTGGTCGTGTGGCGGGATCAGGATCAGAAGGCGTCGCGGTCAGGCCCGGACGTTGACGACCTTGTCGTGACTGCGGCTTCTCTACCATCGCGCGCTGAAGAAGGGGCCATGACCGCCTGAACGTGGCACACCGAGGGCCGCGCGTGCAGGCCACATGTGGGCACGCTTTGCTTCAGCCAGGCGCTGTTTGACGCCTGCTACGAGCACTCACGGCACTCCTCATGGGCTACGGCTCGCGCGGCGGCTGCCAACGTCCAACACAGTTCTGGCCGCACGCGCCAGTTCTACGGCCAGCGGGACAAACAGGACTGGGCCCAGGTCGGCACCACCCAGGCGAAGCAGCAGGCTATCGAGATCACCCGTCCGCGCCGGCGTGACCTCGCGCAGTGTCGAAGCGCCGCCCTCGGCCTTCAGACAGACCTCCACGAAGACCTGCCGCCCGTGCTGGGAAGCGAGCGAAGATCCAACAGGCGGCAACCAACCCTATCCTCAACACCGCGGACGCCTTGCCGGACGGCCGCTGCTATCGTTGCACGCCTGGGCCGGACCGGGAGCTCCAACGTACGGCATCCTGGAGGTGACGGACACCGGGATCGGCCTGCACAAGGAGACACAGGATCGCTGCTTCCCGGCGTTCTTCTCCGCCAAGAGCGAAAGGGGCTGGGGCTTCGGCCTGACCACCGCGTACCGGACCGTGCCGCCCCACGGTGGAGAAGTGCAAAGTGGATAGCGTCCCCAGAGAGGGCACGACCACACAGCTGATCTTCCCTGTGTGCGAGGTGCGCGAGGAAATCCTTGCCGAAGAACCCGCCGCGCCAGGTCCCTACGTAGGGATCCCATGCGTTGACGATGAACCGCTACTGCGCGAAGCCCCGAAGGAGACACTAGTGGGCCAGGGACACTAGGGGGGTTCCGATGGCGGGCGGTCAGGCCTCGAGGCGCTCGGCGCCGTACGGCAGGGGGGCGAGCCGTTCGACGCGGTGCCCGCCGATCTGGGTATGCCCCATGCGGACGGGCGCGAGGTGGCGCGGGCAGTGAAGAACGAATCACGGGGGCCGCCCGTGATCCTCCTGACTGGGTGGGGCATGCGTCTGAGAGCTGGGAACCACAAGCCCGCAGCGGTGGATCTGATGTTGAGCAAGCGCCCGACCTTCGACGCGCTCAACCGCGCGCTGGAGCAGGTGACGTCGGGCGACCGACTGGCTCCCTGGCCCTAGCAGATTCGCTATGGGAACCGCGGGAAGCGGCCCAAGTAGCGCCCCCCACGACCAATTGCACGCTCACCCGACTGCCGCTATAATGGCCCGCACATGCCCACCGACCCCCAACGACAATCAGGGAGCCACCTTATGGAACATATCGACCTGATCCTCACCGGCGGCGACGTCCTGACCATGAACCCCAACTTCGACCTCCTCTCGCCCGGCGCCGTCGGCGTCGACGACGGCGTCATCTCAGTGGTCGGTCAAGTCGACGACGTCATGGCATCCTACGAGGCGGACGAGGTCATCGACTGCGACAGGTGCGCCGTCCTGCCGGGGTTGATCAACGGCCACACGCACGCCCCAATGACGCTCCTGAGGGGCCTTGCGGACGACCTGCGGCTCGACGTCTGGCTGATGGGCTACATGATGCCTGTTGAGCGGGAATTCGTGCGGCCCGACTTCTGCTGGCTGGGCGCCCAGCTCGCATGCGCGGAGATGTTCCGCTCGGGGGTCACCTGTTACGGGGACATGTACTACTACGAGGAGGCCGTCGCTGACGCCACGGCCGAGGCCGGTATGCGCGCCGTCTGCGCCCAATCCGTCCTCAAGTTCCCCAGCCCCGATGCCGGCAGCTACGACGAGGGACTTCGCCTGGCTCACGATTTCGTCGCTCGTTGGGACGGGCACCAGCTCATCGTCCCTGCCATCGGCCCCCACGCAGCCTACACGGCCACCGCCGAGATGCTCCAGGAGAGCCGCGCCCTGGCGCTGGAGTACGACGTGCCAATCCACATCCACATCGCCGAGACGAAGCAGGAGGTCGAGGAGCAGCTGGAGGCGCGGGACATGGCCGTGGTCCCCTGGCTCGACCAGCAGGGGCTGTTTGACGCCAAGGTGACGGCCCATCACTGCGTGCACCTGGAGGAGAGTGAGCTACGGACGCTGCGAAAACGAGGGGCAGGGATTACGCACAACCCGTCCAGCAACCTCAAGCTCTCGAGCGGCTTCGCGCCGGTGGCGAAGATGATGGCCCTGGGGATCCCCGTCGCCATCGGGACGGACGGGGCAGCAAGCAACAACGACCTCGACATGTTCGAGGAAATGCGGTTGGCCGCACTGCTGGCAAAGGGCGTCACGGAGGACCCCACCGCCCTTCCGGCACGACAGGTGCTCGCCATGGCCACGCGGCTGGGCGCGGAGGCTCTGCATATTGCTGATCGCACCGGTTCGCTGGAGGTCGGAAAGCGGGCTGACGTCGCGGTGGTCGATCTGGAGCGGCTCCACCTGACGCCCCAGTTCCACCGCCGGCTCGACAGCATCTACTCACTCATCGTCTACTCGGCGAAAAGCTGGGACGTCCGCCACGTCCTCTGCGACGGCCGCTGGGTGGTGCGCGACCGAGAACTCCAGACGCTTGACGTCGAGGAGCTCCAACGAAGGGCCTCCAAGACCGCCGACCGCATTGACCACTTCCTGATGGAACGCGAGGAGAGCGTGCTGAGCAAGCTCGTCGCCATCGGCGGCGTCGACCGCGTCGAGACATTCGAGGTCCAGGTCAAGGTGCACCTCGCCGACGCCGAGGGCGTCGAGGAGATGCTGCGGGGCGAGAAGACGCCGGGCGGCGAGCCGTTGCCCGTCGTACGCTCCTCGTGGCGGCAGCAGTACGACACCTACTTCCTGTTCGGCGACATCGAGAGCAGCCGCCTGCGCTACCGCGAGGACGAGATTCTGAAAGAGGACGGCAGCGTCGAGGACATCGTCTACCGCCTCACCCTCATTGGGGAGACGAAGGAGCGAGAGTTTGCCCGTTCCGTGCTCCTTTCGCGCTCACGCTTCGACGCACCGGCGACCCACAGCCGCCGCTTCTACCGCGAGTATTTCCAGCCGGTCGCCGAGGTGAAGGTGCACAAGGACCGGCGGCGCTACCACATCCGCTATGGCGGCACCGACTTCGCCATCAACCTCGACACGGTGAAGGATCCCGATCTGCCGGGGGTCTTCCTGGAGATCAAGAGCCGCACCTGGTCGGCGCAGGATGCGGAGCGGAAGGCGGAGCTGATGGGCAAGTTGATCGATCTCTTCGACGTGGAGAAAGAGGTGGTCAAGCAGGAGTACCTGGAGCTGGCGACGGGCATGGACTAGGGCCGGTACAGAGCCCCCGCCATCGCCAGAGCCGGAGCCGCACGAGGCTGCTAGTCACCCTCCCGGAGCGCGGCCTCGAGCAGCCCTCGTCCGACCGCCACGCCGCGATCCGGCTCCTGTGCGTGCTCAACCAGCACCGCCACGGCGTATCGCGGGTCACCGTCAGCGGGGGCCACGCCCAGAAACCACGCGTGCGGCGCACCCTCACCCGCGACAGCGACGCCCCAGTGGCCCAGCGCTCCGCCTGCGCCCGGCGCCGACCCGCTCTCGTACCGCTGCCAGGCAGCGAGCAGGCTCCGCGCATCGGCTGCAGTGAGGACCGAGTGACCCTCCCCCTCCCCCTCCACTGAGCGCCACGGGCCGTCGGGGGCCTTGGTCTGCGCGACCAGATGCGGATCGGGCATCGTGCCTTCATTGCCCAACGCGGCCGCGACGAGCGCCATCTGCAGGGGCGACACCGTCAGCGCCCCCTGGCCCACCGCCTCCTCCTGCGCGGATACGATCGCCCCGCGGTTCCAGTCCGACGCCTCCGTTGGGATCTCCAGCGCGGGAGGAACGCTCAACCGCCAGCGCCCTACAGCCTCGGCAAGCCCCTCCGCGCGCAGCCGTCCGCCCAGCGCCTCGACGGGGGCCGGGCACCCGGCGCCGTAGGCGCTGCCGATGGTGTCCGATTTGGGGAGCACGCTACAGCCGACCTCGACGCCATCGACCAGGACACGCCTCGTCGGACTCGGGCCGGCATCGCTACCCAGATGATCGATCAGCCCCTGACTGAGCCCCTCGGCTATCACGACAGTCTGCAGGGCCGTGCCCGGCTGGTACAATCCCTGCGTGGCCCGGTTTACGAGCGGAGCGGCCGGATCCTCCCGCAGCGTCTCCCACTCCTCGCCCAGCCGTGCGGGATCGAACGTCGGGGACGACGCCATGGCCAGCACTCGGCCGGTCTCCACCTCGATCAGCACTGCCGCGCCCGCCTCGCCCTCGAGGGCCTCCTGAGCCCGCCGCTGGAGGCCCGCGTCCAACGTCAGCCGAACGTCCTGCCCGCGTGGCACCCGGTGCAGCAGGTCTGCCCACGTCTCCTCCCAGGGCCCACGCCGTGCCTCGCCACGCAACGCCTCGTCGAGAGCCGCTTCCATCCCTCCAGTCCCGTAGCGAAGCGTCGCGTACCCGACCACCGGCGCCGCCTCGGGAAGGGGATAGGTCCGCGTCACGAGGCCCGACGGCCCGACGCTCACGTCGGCCAGAGGCTCCCCGTCCCGATCCACAATGCGCCCGCGCACGATGCGGCGCTCGTAGGCCACTCGCCGGGGGTTGTCCTCCCTCGCCACCAGCCAGTCAGCTCGCACCACACTCCAGTACCCGCAGACCAAAGCCAGCACCGCCAGCGCGACCGCCAACACGCCGGCCGTTCGCAGGATCGCCTGCCTCGATGACGCGTCGGACGACAAGCGGTTGACCTCAAGGCCACCCTCCCAGTGCCGCGGTCCCTCGCCGCGCTGGCCTGCCCGGCCCGAGATGCGCAGCAAAAGCCCGAGCACGATGAAGGTCGAGAGCAAAGACGATCCTCCATACGAGAGGAATGGGAGGGTCACGCCGGCGATGGGAGCTAGCCGCACGTTGGCAGCCATGATCACCCACGCTTGAATGACCAGGCCAGCCGTCAGCCCGGCAGCCAGGTATCGCTCGAAGACGCGGCCCGCCCGGGCTGCAGCCCGGAAGCCGCGCAGCAGGAGCAGCCCGTACAGAGCGATGACGACGAGCAGGCCGACCAGACCAAACGACTCGCCAATGGCGGCGAATGCGAAGTCCGTGTGTACCGCCGGGACGTACGTTGGGCGCCCCAGACCCAGGCCCTGCCCCAGGAACCCGCCCTCGCCGAAGGCCAGGAGCGACTGGACGATCTGGAAGGACCAATCGGCGGCACCTTCCCATGGACTCAGCCAGGCATCGACCCTCAGGGCGAGCCGCGCGGACAGCACGTAGCCCACCGCTCCAGCCGCTCCGAAAAGGGCCAGCCCGGCTGCGACGTAGCCCCATTGGGCCGTGGCCAGGTAGAGCATCGACAGGAACGTGAGGAAGAACAACATGGCAGCGCCCAGATCCTGCTGAGCTGCCAGAAGCAGCACCGCCAGGCCGAACATCACCAGGAGCGGCCCGGCATAGGCCGGCGGAGGCAGCCGGACCGGGCCTACCTTCCAGCCCTGTGACACGAGCAGCTTCCGCCGCTCGGCCAGGTAGGAGGCGACAAAGACGACCATCAGCAACTTCAGCGGCTCCGAGGGTTGAAGATACACGTCGCCCAGCCCCAGCCATAGTCTCGGCCCGGATCCCGAGGGGTTGACGCCTAGAAGCAGTGTGGCCGCCAGCAACACCAACCCACTTACCAGCCACGTGTACCGGTACCGCTGCAGCCAGCGCAGATCTTGCCCTACCTCGATCACGGCTATCATGGCGATGGCGCCCAACATCAGCCACGTGGCCTGCCGCGCGAGGAAGTTCGGGGCCACGCGCCCGACGACCAGCAGCCCCCATCCGCTCAACAGCGCCCCCGTGGGCAGCAGGAAGGGGTCCCGCCTGGGCAGGAGGCGCCGCACCGTGAGGTGGGTCGTGCCGAAGGTGACTACAGATACCCCGCACGTGATCGCCACGTGACGCAGACCAAACGGGCCGTAGGCCAGGTGGAGCCCGAGGGCACCGACCAACACGAAGACGGCCGCCAGGATCAGAAGCACTCTCTCGCGGCGGTTCGTCCCCATCGCCGCTCGCAGCGGCTGGGTCTGGGTGAGGATTCGAGAGGCCATATCTCCTACGTCAGGTACTTGCCAACGATGGGTGCCAGCTTGTCCTTCGTCGCCTGCGGTATGATGTCGCGATCGGTGAGAATGGCCGTTGCCAAGGCCTCGCCGCAAGAGCAATTCCGCTCGGCGTCATGCAGCTTCGGCACCAGGGCGCGAATGGCATCCTGAGCCATGGCCGTGTTGTGCCGCAGAACCCGTACCACGGCCTCCACGCTCACCTCCTCCTCGGTCTCGTGCCAGACGTCGTAGTCCGTGACGTGGGCCATGACAGCGTAGCACATCTCCGCCTCCCGAGCGAGGAATGCCTCTGGGCTGGTCGTCATCCCGATGATGTCCATGCCCCACGACCGGTAGGTGAAGCTCTCACCCTTGGTGCTGAAGCGCGGCCCCTCGATGGTGATGAAGCGACCGTGCGGATGAACCTCTCCTCCAGCTGCCTTTGCGGCCTCACTCAGGAGCAGCGAGAGACGCGGACAGAAGGGCTCGGCCGCTCCGATATGCGCGACCAGCCCTTCACCGAAGAAGGAATAGTCGCGCTGTTTCGTGAAATCGAACAGCTGGTCGGGGATCACGATGTCACCCGGATGGAGGGTCTCTCGGAGAGAACCGCAGGCGCTCACCGCGATGATGTGTTCCACTCCCAGACTCTTGAGGGCGAAGATGTTCGCCCGATAGTTGACCTCCGTGGGCATGAGCCGGTGACCTCGCCCGTGACGCGCCAGGAAGGCGACGGGAACGTCGCTGAGGGTGCCGATGAGCACGTCGTCCGAGGGCTCGCCGAAGGGCGTGCTGATCCTTCGCTCCTCGACGTTCGAAAGGCCCTCCATGTTGTAGAGCCCGCTGCCTCCAAGGATGCCGATGTGGATGGGTGCAGACTGTGTACTAGGGTTCATAGGGTCTCCTCGTAACGGTCTTGATGGTGCATGAACACGGTTTCGACGAAGCTCCGCCCGCTGCAGGCCGTCGCCTATCCTCCGAGGGCCAGGTCAAGGAGTCAGGCAGCCGGCCCTCCGCATCGATCGTCCCTCGCGACCTAGGGCAGATAGAGCCCGTGCTCCCGCACGTAATCCTCGACGGCGGGGGGTACCAGGTATCGGATCGGCAGACCCTCCGCCACGCGCCGCCGGAGGTCCGTTCCCGAGATCTCTATGTGCGGCGCGTCCAGCCACGTCAGCCGCTTCGCGATGCCGGGCAGCTGCTCGACCAAGGAGGCCAGATCATTGTCCCATCCCGGCCGCTGCATCACGCCCAGCTCCGCCTGCTCGAGGATGCTCGCCGGATCGCGCCACGTGACCAGCTCAGCCAGGCTGTCCCCGCCCATCAGGAAGAAGAATCTCCCCTCCGAGTGCCGGTCCCTTAAGATGCGCAACATGTCGACGGTGAAATGAGGTCCTGGACGCTCCACGTCCACCCGAGAGAGGTGAAACGCAGCGCGGTCAGCTACGGCTTCCCTCACCATGGCGAGGCGGTGGCGAACCGGTGTGATGGGCCCTTCAGGCTTGTGGGGCGGTTGGCCGGCAGGGACGAACAACACACGGTCGAGCTCGAGCTGGACGAGGCCGTTCTCGGCCAGCACCAGATGCGCGACGTGAGGCGGGTCGAACGTCCCACCGATTACGCCGATTCTGAGGTCTTGAGTCGTGGGATCTGGCATCCGAGAGCAGCGGTTCGCTCGGTAAGTGGCCTACTCTTCCCAGACCAGGTCCATGTCGCCGATGGTCACCGTGTCGCCCGGCTCTACGCCGGACTCGCGCAGAGCGTCGGTGACTCCCATCCTCCTTAGCTGGCGCTGGAACCTCTGCACCGACTCGTCGAGGTTCCAGACCGTCATGGAGGTCAGCCGTTCCAGGGCCACTCCGCTGACGCGCCAGCCCTCGTCCACACGCTCGATGACGAAGCGGCTCTCATCCCGGCCCTGGTCATCCTCCAGGCGGAAGACGGGCAATGGCTCAGGCTCCATCTCCTCCC
>JASFVD010000082.1:0-8099 GCA_050050015.1 Anaerolineae bacterium
TCATTGACGATGTGCAGGACGCACCCCAATACCACCAGGTCGTCGCCCAGACGCGCTCCGAGCTGGCCGTGCCCGTCGGGGTCCACGGAGAGGTCGCAGGAGTCCTTGACGTGGAGAGTTCCCAGCCCAATAACTTCAGTGACGAGGACCTGGACTTCTATACCACCATAGCCAGCCAGCTCGGGGTAGCACTGGAGAACGCACGCCTGTTTGAGGCCGAGAGAAGACAGCGGCAACAGACCGAGGCCCTTGAGGAAGCTGCCGCTGTAGTCAGCGGCACGCTCGATCTAGATCAAGTACTGGACCGGATCCTTGAGCAGGTAGAGAGCGTCGTCAACGGTGATGCCTTCAATGTGGTACTCATCGAGGAGGACGGAGAGGCTGCAGTAGTCCGACGGCGGGGATATGAGATGGAGAACTGGGGCGTCCAGTCTCTGTCTGTATACGACTACCCCCTATTGCAGGAGATGATCGAGGTACAGAAGCCGATCATCGTGTCTAATACGAAGGCCGACCCTCGCTGGGTTGAAGAAGAAGGCCAAGAGTCTTGGCAGTCCTACGTTGGCGCCCCGATCAAGGTCGGGGGGGTGGTCGTAGGCTTCCTGAACGTGAACAGCACGGGACTGAGTGCCTTCAGCCACCCGGATGCCCAGCGTCTACAGGCGTTCGCACACCATGCCGCCACGGCCATAGAGAACGCCCAGCTCTATCAGGAGCTTCACACATACACGGATACTCTCGAGAAGCGGGTGGAGGAACGAACGTCTCAACTCCGATCCCAGTATGCTCAGCTCGAGGCCATCTTGGACAGTACGACAGACGGCATCGTCCTGGCCGGATCTGATGGAGAGCTAATCCTGGCCAATCCAGTCGCTCGGAATTGGCTTAGACAAGCTCTGTCACCCAAGGAGTCGGATCAACTGCGTGATGCGGTCCGAGCCCTGGCAGCCAAGGCCGACGCACGGCCAGAGCTGGTGCTTGAGCTTACGGGCTTAGATCTTCAGCTCACCGCCGCCCCCGTCCACAAGCCAGCGATGGAAGACGCAAGAGCCGTGGTGGCAATTCACGACGTGAGCCACATTAAGGCACTCAACCGTATGAAGTCCCACTTTGTTTCGAACGTCTCCCACGAGTTGCGCACGCCGATCGCCACCATTAAGCTGCTGGCCCACCTGATGAAGCAGCAACCGGAGAAGTGGAGCGAATACGTCGAGCCTCTGATACGGGAAGCGGAACACCAAGCCAAGTTGGTCCGTGATATTCTCGAAATGTCACGCGTGGACGCCGGACGGCTAGAGATTCGCCCGGAGCCCACAAGACTGAACGACCTGGTCCAGATGGCGATTGAGAAGTACGAGACCCAAGTCGAAGATCGGAACCTGACGGTGGTCAAACACCTGGACGGTTCCGATCCCGTGGCCTGGGCAGACTCGAAATGGATGATGCAGGTGCTCAACAACCTCCTGTCCAACGCCGTTCGCTATACGCCGAAAGGAGGTACGGTCAACGTCAGCACGGGCAAGGAAGCTGCCCAAGGCCGCTCATGGGCCACGGTAACCGTGTCTGACACGGGGATAGGCATCCCGGAGGAAGAGCTACCTTATATCTTTGACCGTTTCTTCCGAGGAGAGAAGCCGCGGACCATGCAGGTCTCGGGAACCGGACTGGGCCTGGCCATCCTGAAGGAGATCGTAGAGCTGCACGGTGGAAAGGTAGCCGTCGAAAGCGAAGTGGGAGAAGGAAGCTCCTTCACCGTGTGGCTGCCCTGCGAGTCAGGGGAGTGAACGAGACCTTGGACCGGACGATGCAAGAGGTCTTCTGTCCCACGGGTCGCGATGCGCCCGAGCGGCCCCAAGGAGCGCCGATGCGACGATACGCAGAGGCAAGGAGGATCGATGTCCTTGAGGCAGTGGTTATCAGACGATCTTGGGGAACAGGGACGAGACCTTGCTAGGGCAGGCTGAGGGCAACTGACCGTATAGAGGCGCGAGATCCCCTGTCTGACCACTGCTCACATCGGCGTGTAGGGCGTGGCAAGTCGATGAGGAGGCGGGGGAGCACATTCTCACGCCGGCGAGCGCTGAACTAGAGGTACTGAGATGGCGGGCCTAATGCCTTTGGAGGTCCAAGAGATTGGCGAGAGCGGCGTTCCCGAGCGATGCGTGGGGTTCTTCGCGGCGATCGCTCTGGCTCGGTGGCGACCGAAGAGTCGAGTGGACCTCAAGCGCAAGTTCAACTAAGCAGAGTCTGTGAAGGAGACAGAATGAGGCGGCAGCACATCCTCGTCGTAGAGGACCACAAGTCAATGTCCCGAGCCATAAAGAGCATCCTTGAGTCCGAAGGGTACCAGGTCACAACCGCCACTGACGGCATGGAGGCTCTCGAGGTCATGCGTAGAGCCATTCCTGATTTGATCCTGGCCGACATCATGATGCCCCGGATGGACGGGTACACGCTCTACGAGAGAGTTCGCGCTCGCGCCGAGTGGATCCCTATTCCCTTTGTCTTCCTTACGGCCAAGTCCGAGCGAGAGGACAAGCTGAAGGGAAAGGAATTGGGAGCCGAAGACTACATCACCAAGCCCTTCGACGCCGAGGAGCTGATCGTCAGTGTTCGATCTAGGCTGGGTCGCGCCCGCGCAATCGAGAGAGCCAGCGAGGCCACATTTGAGCAGCTTAAGGAGCAGATCGTCACAGTCCTCGGTCATGAATTGAGGACCCCGCTCACGTACGTGACCGGCTACACGGACCTGGCGTTGGAGGATGTAGCATCTCTCACCCCAGAAGAAACCGAAGACTTCCTGCAGGGAATTAAGGCCGGAGCAGACCGCTTGAATCGATTGGTAGAGGATCTCCTGCTGCTCGTTCAGATCGACTCTGGAAGAGCGCGTGAGGAGTTTGACACGCTCGTGTCCCGTTACACCAATCTGGGCGAGATCGTTAGACGCACAGCGAAACAATTCGAATCAGTAGCCTCGGACCGGGATGTGTCGGTCGAAGTGGAAGTGGCACCTGATGTGCCACCCGTCCGATTATGTGAGGCATACTTCTCCGATGCACTGGGCAGGCTCATCGAGAATGGGATCAAGTTCTCTCGAAACGAGGCGAGAGAGGTGAGGATCGGGGTTGGCTCAGGCGAGAAGTGGATCAAGGTGTCGGTCTCCGACGACGGAGTGGGCATCCCGACTGATCAGCAAGAGCACCTGTTCGAACGCTTCCGACAGATCAACCGTAACCAGCTAGAGCAGCAGGGCGCGGGATTAGGGCTCGCCATCGCCCAGCAGTTGATACACCTACACGGGGGGGACATCACCGTCGAGAGCGCCTCCGGGGAAGGCAGCACGTTCACCATCCTGCTCCCCCGCGACTGATCGTTTCCTCCAGTTCGCCCCCGATTGATAGCGCGCTGCGAGTTTGCGCAGTTGACTGCCCTACCGGGCCGCAGGAGTGTACCACCCCGCGCTGAGCCTCACTTGCCGGCTCCGCTGACCACCGTGCTTGGACCAGCTCCTCCCGCCGTTTCAGACGGGGCACACGGCTGGCTGCGCCGTTCTCTTCGCCCAACGCTGGCCGGATCAGCTGCTCGCTAAGAGTCGCTGTCGCCCAGGAAACATCCTTCTTGCCAGCCGCGTCGCGACCCCGCGCTATTGTCTATCTATGCGTCTTCTAGTAGGCATCGCCATTCCGCAGGGGTGTCGGTCCGTTGATGGCTCCAAAGGATTTGAGTGGTTGGCAGGTCCCCGGAAGTACGGTATAATCCTTGACCGAGGAGAGAGATATTGCAGGCACTGATCACCGGAGCGGGCGGGTTCGTGGGAGGGCATCTATGCAACTACCTCCTGGAGAACACAGAGTGGGACTTGGTAGGAACCGTCTTCGACCCGGCGACCAAGAGCAAGGCACTGGAACCTCGGCTTCATCTGCGCGAGGCAGATCTCCGAGACAAGGAGGGGGTTGATTCCCTCGTTGAGGGCACTCGACCTGACGTCATATTCCACCTGGCCGCTCAGTCATACGTCCCCACGTCATTCTCCGATCCCTGGGACACACTAGAGAACAACATCCGATCACAGCTCAACCTGTTGGAGGCCGTGCGCCGATCGGGCCGCGAGGTCACTGTCCTGGTGATCGGGTCGAACGAGGAATACGGCGCGCCGAGGCCGGACGAACTCCCTCAGACGGAAGAAACACCTCTCCGTCCAAACAATCCCTATGCCGTAAGCAAGGTCAGTCAAGACTTCCTGGGTCTCCAATACTACTTGGCTTTTGGCGTGCCCGTGGTGCGCGTGCGGCCCTTCAACCACACGGGACCAGGCCAATCATCCCGATTCGTCGCCCCCGCTTTCGCCAGCCAGATCGCCCGCGTTGAAGCCGGACTCCAAGAGCCCGTGCTGAAGGTCGGAAATCTGTCCACCTCTCGTGATTTCACTGACGTGCGGGACATCGTCCGAGCCTATCATCTCGCGGTGACGAAGGGCAAGCCAGGAGAGGTCTACAACCTGGCGTCGGGAGAAGCTCAGTCCATCAGAGCATTGCTACAGACGCTCTTGCAGTACTCGGATGTAGACATCCGGGTGGAGAGAGATCCAGAGCGATATCGCCCGGTGGATGTACCCGTCGTCTATGGTAGTGCGCGGAAATTCCGTCAGCTTACAGGGTGGGAACCAGAAATCCCTTTCGAGCAGACGTTGCGGGACGTACTCGCACATTGTCGCGAGCGGGTTTCGAGCGAACAACGAAAGAGCAAGGAGTCATCGCATGCCTAAGGCACTTATCACCGGAATCACAGGCCAAGACGGTTCCTACCTGGCCGAATTCCTCTTGCAGAAAGGTTATGACGTACTCGGCATGGTGCGGCGCACAAGCACACTCAACTTCTCACGCATCCAGCACATTCAGGACAGGATCACTCTCGTCTCTGGGGACCTCCTGGATCAGGTCTCACTCATCTCCATCCTTCAAGAGCACCGTCCGGATGAGGTCTACAACTTGGCTGCCCAGTCCTTTGTGCCGACGTCCTGGAAACAGCCCGTCTTCACCGGCGACGTCACAGCGCTCGGCGTGACGCGCGTCCTTGAAGCCATTCGCACCGTGGACCCCAGCGTCCGCTTCTACCAGGCCAGTTCGTCGGAGATGTTTGGGAAGGTTCGCGAAGTGCCTCAAGACGAGAATACGCCCTTCTACCCACGCAGCCCCTACGGCGTTGCCAAGGTGTATGGCCACTGGATCACGATCAACTACCGAGAGTCCTACGATCTTCACGCGACTTCTGGCATCCTGTTCAATCACACCAGCCCCCGGCGTGGGCTTGAGTTCGTCCTGCGCAAGATTACCTACGGCGTGGCCAAGATTACTCTCGGGCTGGCCGATGAGCTGGCGCTTGGAAACCTGGACTCCAAGAGGGACATAGGTTTCGCGGGTGACTACGTGCGGGCGATGTGGATGATGCTCCAGCAGCCGGAACCGGACAACTACGTGATAGCTACGCAGAAGACCACCTCCATTCGCGACATGTGTCAGGCCGCCTTCGAGTACAAGGATCTCGATTGGCAGGATTACGTCGTGCAGGATCCGAGGTTCATGCGACCGGCAGAGGTCGACATCCTCATCGGAAATGCGGACAAAGCTCACCGAGAGCTTGGATGGGAGCCGTCGGTCTCCTTCGATGAGATGGTCCAGATGATGGTGGACAGTGACGTGGAACTGCTGAAGCAGGAGAACGGGCTCGGTTGACGCAGCCATTGAGAGACTTCACTATGACACAAGACATCCATTTCGGCACGGACGGTTGGCGAGCGCGGATTGCGGAGGACTATACATTCGACAACGTGCGTCGCGCCGCTCAAGGGTTCGCTAGCTACCTCGCGGACCAAGGGTGTGAGGGTAGCGAGGTGGTCGTCGGCTACGACATGCGCTTCGCGGCAGAGCACTTCGGAGCCGCTGCAGCAGAGGTTATGGCAGCCAACGGCTTCCACGTCTGGCTGACCGACTCAGCCACCCCAACCCCAGTCGTCTCCTACGCCATCGTGGAACACGGCGCTTCAGGCGGCATCAACATCACCGCCAGTCACAACCCTCCGTGGGATTGTGGATTCAAGGTCCGAGACGAACACGGGGCGGCGGTCGCGCCAGACGGCCTGCGGGTCATCGAAGACCTTATTCCTCGAGTGGAGGGTGTCCAGCGGACGGGCCTGGAACGAGCAGTAGAACAGGGGCAGATTGACATCTGGGACGCTGCTCCGGAGTATATCGAGCACATCAGCAACTTGGTCAACATTGACCGCATCAAGGATGCCAGTCTGGACATCCTGGTCGAGCCTATGTGGGGCAACGGGATGGGATGGTTCCCGCGGATTCTTGGTGGCGGACCTACGACAGTGTCTGAGATCCATAACGAGCGGAATCCACTCTATCCCGGCATGGAGCGTCCGGAGCCCATTCCGCCCAACGTGAATCAGGCCCTGCAAGAGACCGCCGACGCGGGAGCTGACGTCTGCCTGATCATGGACGGCGATGCTGATCGGATGGGAATCGGCGACGAGCACGGGGTGTTCATCAACCAGCTGCAGGTCTACGCCTTGCTGGCCTACTACCTGCTTGAGGTGCGAGGTAAGCGCAAGCCCATCGTAAAGACCGTGTCCACAACATCGATGCTTGAAAGGCTCGGGGAGATGTACGACGTTCCAGTCTATCGCACGGGCGTCGGATTCAAGTACGTGGGGCCGAAGATGATGGAGACCGATGCCATGATCGGGGGAGAGGAGAGCGGAGGCTACGCCTTTGGCGAGAGCATCCCCGAAAGAGACGGCATCTTGGGCAATCTGTATTTTTTGGATCTCATGGTACAGACCGACAAGTCACCTGCGGAGCTCATGGAACATCTATACGACAAGTTGGGTGCCTCGTACTACTACGACCGCGTGGATACTCGTTTCCCCGACGAGAAGCGCCCGACCGCGAAGGCCCGACTCGACGCCGCCCAACCTGAGACACTTGCCGGACTCAGGGTCACCGACATTGTCACGATTGACGGCTACAAGTATGAGCTTGAGGACGGCGGCTGGCTCTTGATCCGCTTCTCGGGCACTGAGCCAGTCATTCGCGTCTACTGTGAGACGACGGACGAAGCCAAGGTAGAACCGTTGCTGGATGAGGGGTTGGAGCTGGCCGGCTTGAAATAGCCATGGTCTTCATCGACTCCCATGCCCACGTGGACTTCCCCCAGTTCGACACCGATCGAGACAAGGTCGTTAAGCGGGCAAGGGATGCAGGGCTTGTCGCCGTGGTGAACGTAGGAACAAACCTGACCACGAGTCGGACATCGGTGAGACTGGCGGAAAGGTACGATTTCGTCTATGCTACCGTGGGTATTCACCCCCACGATGCCGAAACGGCAACGGACGAGACCATAGCTGAGTTGCGTTCCCTGGCGCAGCACCGGGACACGGTTGCCATCGGGGAAATCGGCCTCGACTACTATCGCGACTATTCGCCGCGCCCCGCACAGCGGCGGGCGTTCCGCGACCAACTGACCCTAGCGTCAGAGCTAGGCCGCCCAGTGGTGATCCACGGTCGAGAGGCGCACGGTGACGTGTTCGCAATGCTGCGTGATTGGGAGGGAACAGGAGTGCTGCACACGTATGCCGCTGGACTGGAGCGACTCGACCTGGCACTCGATATGGGATTCTTCATCGGGTTGTCCGGTCCGGTCACCTATTCGACGGCGGACCAGGTGAGGAGCGTCGCGAAAGCAGTACCACTGGATCGTCTCCTGATCGAGACGGATTGCCCGTACTTGACGCCTGAGCCACATCGCGGTGAGCGAAACGAGCCAGCCTACGTCAGGTTTGTCGCAGAAGCGATCGCTCAGGAACGAGGGACTTCGATAGAGCAAATCGCTGACTCGACGACGGAGAACGCCCGTCGCCTATTTGGACTTCCAGCCGCGGGGTGAGTTTGCCAAGGGCCCCGTTTCGCGTGTCATCGCGCCGGCACTGGACCTGTCGAAATGATTGAGGCTTACCGTTGACTGATCTGTCCTTCCTTAACCTGGTCAAGGCCGATCTAGAGAGGGTGGAGGCTCTGCTGAAGGAACACCCT
>JASFVD010000083.1:0-8096 GCA_050050015.1 Anaerolineae bacterium
GCCCGCTGCCCGCTCCGCCTCGCACATGCATGGCACCTTCAGTGTAACACGCGTGGACCGATGCTACGTACGGGCTGGGTTGGGTCAGCCTTTGGATTCGGTTGTGGAAAGTTGGAGTTTCGTGGGGAAGAGCGGATTCAGCCCAGCGTAACGCGCACCTCGTGGCGACCGCCATCGTCCTCCAGGCGTATTCCTCCCTCGGTGACGTCCGAGCCGTCCAAGATGACCGACTCCACGCCGCGGCTGACGCCTTCCGGATTCTGCACCTTGATCTCATAGACGGTCTTTCGGTACCGGTACGTCATCCGGTACTCCGACCAGTCCCGGGGAATGCAGGGATCGATGCGCAGAGTCTTTCCATCCTTGCGGAGTCCTAGAATCGCCTCGATGCCGAGGCGATACATCCATCCGGACGAGCCCGTGTACCAGGTCCAGCCGCCTCTTCCGAAGTGGTCGTCCGCGCTGTAGACATCGGCCGCGACGACGTAGGGCTCGACGCGGTAGCGCCGGGCTTCTTGCGGCGTCTCGCTGTGATGAATCGGGTTGAGGAGCCTGAACAGCTCACCGGCCCGATCCCCCTGTCCCAGCTCGGTGTAGGCCCAGACGGCCCAGAGAGCGGCGTGCGTGTATTGTCCGCCGTTCTCGCGGATGCCAGGGGGATAGCCTTTGATGTAGCCCGGATCCCGCCTGGTCTCGTCGAAGGGCGGGGTGAAGAGAAGCACCAGGCCGGCGGAGCCATCCTCGCTCCGCTGCACGAGGCGGTCGGCGACGGCAGCCATTGCCTGCCGCGCCCGCTCGCCATCGCCGCCCCTGGAAAGGACGGCCCACGACTGCGGCATGGAGGAGATCTTGCACTCCGAGTTCCTCGCTGAGCCCAGTGGGGTGCCGTCGTCGTAGGTGGCGCGGATGTACCACTGTCCGTCCCACGCGTGCTGCTCCAGCGCCTTCTGCAGTTTCCCGGCTCGCGTGCGCAGACCCTCGGCCCGATCGGCGTCATCCATCCGCTCGCAGACGTGCGCAAAGCGAGAAAGGGCGGTGTAGAGGAACCAGCCGAGCCAGACACTCTCGCCCTGGCCCTCATGCCCCACACGGTTCAGCCCGTCGTTCCAGTCGCCCGCCCCCATCAGCGGCAGGCCGCGCCGACTGAACGTCGAGCCTCTGTCGAGCGCGCGCAGGCAGTGGTCGTAGAGCGTGGCTGTCTCGTCGGTCACGTCGAATTGTCCGTACCGTTCCTCCTCGTCAGCTTCCAAGGGGTCCGCTTGGCGGAACGGAATGTCCTCTGTCAGGATAGCGTCGTCACCGGTCACTCTGACGTACTCGGCCGTGACGTAGGGGAGCCAGAGCAGGTCGTCGCTGATGCGGGTGCGCACGCCGCGCCCTGAAGGCGGATGCCACCAGTGGAGCACATCTCCCTCCTCGAACTGGTGTCGCGCTGAGCGGAGGATGTGCCGACGGGCAAGCTCTGGCGCTGCGTGCAGGAGCGACATGACGTCCTGCAGCTGATCTCGAAAGCCAAAGGCGCCGCTCGACTGGTAGAGTGCGGAGCGTCCCCACACGCGGCACGAAACGGCCTGATACAGAAGCCAGCGGTTCAGCAGCAAGTCCATCGCAGTGTCGGGGGTGTCCACTCTGACGGTGTCGAGGATCTCGTTCCAGGCGTTTCTGGCGTGATCCCATGCCTCCTCGACTGCCTCATTCTCTCCATACCGCTCGATCAATTCCAGGGCCTCACCACGATGCTCGCCCTGGCCCAGCAAGAAGAAGACCTCCTTCGTCTCGCCGGGTGCCAGGTCAACGTGTAGCTGGAGCGCGGCGCACGGGTCTAGCCCGGGTTCCACGCGGCTTGCCAACCCCACGCGGTCGAGGGCGGCCGGCCTGTGCATGCCTCCTTTCCGTCCCAGGAATTCGGCCCGATCGGCTGTCAGCCCGTGCGGCGCTTTGCTGGATGCGAGGAAAGCGACCGCCGGATCGCTGCCTCCCCGCTGGCTGAACTCGGGACTGTAGGCGTTGCGAGCCAGCAGGGCCGTGGCCTCGGAATCATACTCCGATACCACGTACTGCTGAGCGTGGTCGCGATTGATCCCCAGCACCCACTCGGCGAAGAATGTGGCGGTGAGACGTCGGGTCCTCCCCCACGTATTCTCCAGACGGAGCTGTATCACCTTCACTGGATCGTCTCGTGTTGCCAAGACGCGGAGGCGCTGCCGGAGGCCATGGCTGTGGTGCTCGAAGACGGAGTAGCCGGCCCCGTGGCGGACAAGATAGGGCGAGGCCGCTCCTGCAGGAAGTGGCGTCGACGACCAAATCTCCCCCGTCTCCTCATCTCGCAGGTACAGGGCCTCGGAAGGAGTGTCGGACACGGGATCGTTTCTCCAGGGTGTGAGCCGATTCTCGCCGCTGTTGGCCGCCCAGCTGCAGCCCATCCCCGTGTCTGAAACGAGGAAGCCAAAGGACTCATTGGCGATCACGTTGATCCAGGGAGCAGGTGTCCAGTCAGAGATGTCCTCGCCCTGGGAGCCGGATTCAAGATAGACGACGTACTCGCGTCCGTCGGGGCTGAAGCCGCCGAATCCGTTATCGAACTGAAGATTGTCGGGGCGCGGCAGCGGAGGCGTCGCTTCTGCCTTGCCCTCGAGTCCGCTGGGAGTGAAAGCGGGCAGACGGCTGGGTGGCTCCAGCATTCCCCCCAACTGCTGGTCCAAGGGACGCCCGTCAGCGTCGAACGTAGCTCGGGCGGCTGTCTCGAGCAGCACTTTGGTGGCTTGGTCCATCTGACCGGCGCGCAGCACGAAGATCCCCCCGCGCCGGCTGAGCCAATCATCGCTGTCCATCTTGCGGATGACGTGGTGAATCTGCTCGCTCAATTCCTGAGCGTAGCCGACGTCCCGCTCATTCAAGATGACCATGTCTACCTTGATGTGCCGCTGGCGCCAGTAGGCGTGAGCTCTCAGCAGCTCCCGAAGGAGAGGTATCCGCTCCTCGTCGGAAATGCGGACCAGGAGGATCGGGTAGTCTCCAGAGATCCCAAGCGGCCACAGTGCCGACTGCCCCCTCTTGTTTTGCGCCAGCGTGGCGGGAGGTGCACGCAGCGACGAGTGGGGATAGAGCAGGACCGAGAGCAGTTGCTGTATGTGCTGCACGTCGGAGACCTGGAGGTCTCGGTTTCGCAGTTCCACCTGGCTCTGGGCGTGGGCCTCCTCGAAAGCCCGATCGATCCGCGCCCGGGCTCGATAGAGTCGTGCCAGCGCGATGACGTCGTCGCGCGTGTCGCCCACCAGTGTTAGGTAGGTGACCTGTGCGGTGGTGTGCGGATCCACGCGGACCGCCTGCCCGAGCGCCATAATCGGGTCGAGCGTGGCGCCCGCGGTACCGGAGAGCCATCCCCCCTCCTCCCCGCCGGTGGCATCTGTACCCTCATTGGCTGCCAGGAGTGCCGCGGGAGTTCGCGTGGTCCGTCCGCGACCGATAAAGCGACCGCGGTCGCTCTCGTATTCGCCCGTCGGCGGAAGATCCGACGGTGGCACGAGCATGTGAGCCAGATAGAGGGGTTCTTCGTCGTCCGAGCGGCGGCGCCTCGTGACGAGCAGGGCGTTCAAGTCCCCGACATACTCGCTCTTGACGAACATCTTGTTGAAGGCGGGATGACGGCGATCCTGGTCCTGTGAGGCGAGCACCACCTCGCCGTAACTGGTGACGCGCAGATGCTTGACGCCGTCGCTGTGGTTGGTCAGCCTGACCCGTCGGATCTCGGCGTCATCCTTCGGCGCAACGGCGATCTCCGTATGGATGGAGACGTCGCCGTAGCGTCGACGGAACTCCACCTCGTGCGGATAGAAGCGGACCTGCTCCTCGTCCGCTGGCGCCCCTGTCGGCTGCTCGCAGACCGACCAGACTGTATTGGTACTCCGATCCTGCACGTAAATCCACGTCCCCCAACAGTCCAGGGTGGTGTCCGCGCGCCACCGCGTGAGGGCCGTCGGGTCGCCCTCGGTCGCCCTACTGGGCACGTAGGCGCTGTATCCGGCCCCAGCGTCGGTGATGAACAGACTGTAGCGGCCGTTCGACAGACAGTGGAGCTGGGGCATAGGGGCCTGGGTGGGCACCGACCAGGGCTCCAGTTTCACGCGCTCCCTTTTCGGCGTCTCCACGCCAATGCTCTCCTCTGGGGTTTCCTCGAGCGGAGCGTGGCGGGGGACCTGCTCCTGCAGAAGAAACTCAACGCTCTGGACCCGCGGGTCTCGATGGAATCGATCGACGATACGGGGGCTGTTCAGGTAGTTGGAGAGTCCGGTGAGGATCATGCCCTGATGGTGAGCCATGTAGGAGCGCACGATGGCTCGCGTCTGGCCCATCGGTAGCCGGGACTCTGTATAGTCCACTGCCTCGTAGAATCCGTAGTGACCGAGCATGCCCTGGTCTATCAAACGGTCGACGTTCTCGAGCACACTCTCGGGGAGGATGTCGACGGCAAGGAGCGAGGCATAGGGCGCGATGACCAGATCCTCACCCAGGCCTCGCTTCCGTCCCAGGCCTGGCACGCCGAATCCCTTGTACTGATAGTTCATCTGTGCGTCCAGGCGGTAGTAGCCTGACTCGGAGATTCCCCAGGGGACACCCTTCTGGTGTGCGTAGTCGATCTGACGCCGCACTGCGGCGAGCGTTGCCTGCTGCAGGAGCGTCTCGTCGTAGCGGCGCATGACGAGATCAGGCATGAGGTACTCGAACATCGATCCGCCCCACGAGAGAAGCGTGCGCATTCCGTCGACGCCGGCAAGAGGCCGGTCGAGATGGAGCCAGTGCCTCTGGGGAGCGTCGCCCTTGCTCATGGCGACAATGCTGGCGATGCGCGCCTCGGAGGCGAGCAGGTCATAGTGATGGTCGTCGAGCTCCTCCGCGTCGACCCGGTAGCCGATGTGGAAGACATCCTGGTCGTGATCGTAGAGGAAGGCGAAGTCCATGTCTTGGACATACTGCTCGGTCCGCTCGACGAGGTCAGAGAGACCAATCATCATGCTTCCCGCGGCCATTCGAGCGGTCTCGAGCGAGGCGTCAAGGTCGCGGCACCATCGGCGCGCCTCCTGGAGTTGATCAGCGAGCCGGGGCTCCGCCGACTCATCGACGGATTCCATCTCCTTCTCCAAGAACTCGCCCAGGTCAGCCAGATGGGAGCGGGCCCTCTGACACATCTCGGTCATCTCGCCGAGCCGGGGAACCTCCGGGAGCGTGTCCTGGAGCGCCTGCCAGCTCTCGTGCTTGGAGACCCTGGCGACGCACGCTTCATCGATGCCCTGCTCGCCGTCCCCGGAAAGGACCATTGGCTGCTCATCCAAGGCCCGCATCCACGGCAGCAGGCGGTTCATCTCCTCGCTCAGATCTCGCAGGTGAACGTGTATCCGCTCAGACCATAGGCGGAGGTCGCGTAGGGTCGCCGTGTCCAGTGTGCCCGCGCCGGCCTCGAGCAGATCCTGCAGTCGCCGGGCGAATGTCTCGCCGAGATCCTCCCCGAGGGCGTCCAGAAGCGGTACCCAGCGGTCCGGCTCGTCCCTCGCCCTGGCAATCTGATCGCAGAGCCTTTGGGCGTGCTCTCGCAGAGCTCTGGCTTCGGCAGCTACCTCCCTCCGTTGCTCGACGTTCTCGACAATCTCTCGCAAGACGCCCAGCGCGTCGCACAGCCCCCGCCAGCGCTCCCAGCGCATAATCGGCTGGTCCTCGAGTTCTCGAAGGCCTTGCCCGAGGGCCATAAGGCACGCCGCCAGATTGCCGCTGTCGACCGTCGAGACGTAGCGAGGCGTCAGACTGCGCAGATCCCTTGTGTCGTACCAGTTCAAGACGTGGCCCCGATAGCGCTCGAGCTGGTCTATGCTGTCGAAGGCGTCGCCGACACGCAGCATGAGTTCCGTCAAGGTGATGTATCCGAGGTCCGATGCAGCCAGCGTCGACAGGAGCATCAGTCCGATGTTCGTTGGCGACGTGCGGTGCGAGACAGTGCCCCGCGGCTCTTCCTGGAAGTGGTCGGGCGGCAGCCAGTGATCCTCGGGCCCGACGAAGCGCTCGAAGAAGAGCCACGTGCGGCGGGCCAGACGCCGCAAGCGGCGGCGGTGCCGACTGGAGAGCTGCTCGGTGTCATCCTTGAGCGGCTGGCTGATCCAGGCCGCGACCTGAGGAGAGAGGAGCCAGGCTGTGAGGAGCGGTGCCGCCAGGATCAGCGTCTGAGGACCGAGCAGTCCGAGAGCAACCGCCACGATCAGACTCAAGACCGGCCCTCCGCTCATCTTGCGCCACAGCAAGCCTATCCTTGACCTGCGACCAAAGAGGCGCACAGTGTGCGCTGCGGTGGTCCACTGGAGCAGGCGCTTGCGGCTGATCGTCAGACGGACGAGCGTGGTGCCGATCGCGTCGACCATGAGTATCGTCTCGTAGGGCAGGAATGCCACGCTCAACAGCCATCGCTTGAGCTCGGCCTCGAGCTCGGGCCCGCCAACCTCGATCGCTCCCTGGAGGCGCCGCGAGAGCGCCGTCACGGCGCCCGTCACGAGGGGCACACCGGAGGCGACCGCTGTCAGCAGCGTCCAGACCGCTGGCGAGCCGGGCAGGACGAGCCAGCCGGCCACAAGCAGGGCCATGAGTGCCGGCGAGCGAAGGCTGCGACGTAGGTTGTCGAGAATCTTCCAGCGATCGAGGACGGACAGGGTATTGCGTACCCTCCCGTCACCGGCGTTAGGCACTCTCGAGAACATCCAGGGCAGGATCTGCCAGTCGCCCCGCACCCAGCGGTGCTTTCGGTGCGCGTAGCTTAGATAGGTGGGAGGATAGTCTTCAAAGAGGACCACGTCGGAGACGAGCCCGGCGCGCCCGTGCATCCCCTCAAACAGGTCGTGGCTGAGCAGGGCATTCTCCGGCACTCGCCCGCGCAGGCTTCGCTCGAGAGCCTCGACGTCATAGATGCCCTTTCCCGTGTAGATCCCCTCGCCGAAGAGGTCCTGGTAGACGTCAGACACGGCACGCGTGTATAGGTCAAGGCCGGCGTCGCCGCCGAACACGCGCGTGAAGGGCGTCTGGGTGACCCGCGTGGGCTTGACCTCTGTCCGGGGTTGGAGGATGGTGTATCCCGCGATTACGCGCTCATCGGCGGGGGACGAATCTGGGTCTCGATCCGTCCGGGCTGGTTCAAACTCAGCCTGGTTCAACGGATGTGCCAGCGTGCCAACGAGCTTAGCTGCGCTACCCATGGGGAGGGCGGTGTCCGCATCAAGCGTGATAACGTACTTGACCCCGGACAGGAAGTCCAGGGCGCCCAGCTTCACAGTATACGATGTCTCCCCATCGGCCCTCAGCAGGCGGTTGAACTCGACCAGTTTGCCGCGTTTCCGCTCCCACCCCATCCAGCGATTCTCGCCCGGGTTCCAGAGCCGCTCGCGGTGGAAGAAGTAGAACGGCCCGTCCGGCCTGTCCTCCAACGCCTTCTCGCCCCCGTATTCCCGGTTCAGCTGCTTAATGCCCCGTTTAGCGTGTTCCAGTAGGTCCTTGTCCTCCGGCACGTGCTTCTTCGGTGCGTCAGGGAAGTCGCTCAACAGGGCATAGCCGAGTTCAGGGTCCGGGTTGGCCAAGTAGTGAAGCTCCAGCTGCCGCAGCAAGAAATCCACGTCGCCCGGGGAGCTGAGCAGGGCCGGGACGACCACCATGGTGCGACACCTCCGAGGGATACCATCGCTGAAGTCGAGCTTCGGCAGCACACGGGGGGGCACCAGACGGGTGACCAGGAGGTTGACGAGGTTCACGCTCACCATCAATGCCGGCAGGAGGACCAGGACTGCGACAGCAGCGGTCTGCACGATCCCAATCTCAAAGAAGCGCGCATAGGCGAGCGTGCTGGCCATGGCGAGAGCCGTGATGGAGGCGATGGCGCCGAGGTAGACGAAGGTGGCGTGGTTGAAGGCCCAACGAGAGGCTCGCTCCGAGAGCCCCGGGCGGAAGCCGAGAACGCCCTCCAGGTCGTCCCGACCGCGGCCGACAAGGTAGTAGCCGACGTGCTCAAGGCGGGACCCAGACAACGTGCTCTCTGGCGGATCGTCAGAGCCTTTCCGGCCACGTCGACG
>JASFVD010000084.1:0-8093 GCA_050050015.1 Anaerolineae bacterium
TTTGCTCATAGCCGCCAGGTCGGGTACAACATCCCAGTGCTCCATGGCAAACCAACGACCCGTCCGCCCGAAGCCGGTCATGACCTCGTCGGCGATCAACAAAACGCCGTGCTGATCACAAATCTCTCGGATGCGCCGCCAGTAGCCTGGGGGCGGCACCACCGCACCCAGTGTGGCGCCGCTTATCGGCTCAGCAATGAAGGCCGCCACATTATCCTCACCAACCCGGTCGATCTCCTTCTCGAGAGCTTCGGCGCACCGGAGATCGCAGTCTGGATAGGCTAGACCGAAGGGACAACGATAGCAGTAAGGTGGTGGGATGTGCGGCACATCGGCCAGCATGGGCTCAAAAGGACGGCGCATCTTCGGCTTGCCGGCGACGGCCAGCGCACCCAAGGTCGTGCCGTGATACGACTGCCAGCGGGAGATGACGAGATACCGGCCGCCACGCCCCCGCTCCACCTGAACCTGGCGGGCCAACTTAATAGCTGTCTCGACGGCCTCGGATCCGCTGCTCAGAAAGAAAAAACGCGGCTCAGGAAGCGTGACGACCTCGGCGAGCGCTGCCGCATACTCTTCGGCAGGCCGGCTGGTGAACGTGGTGGGGTGCGCATACGCGACGCGAGCCGCCTGGACTCCCAGTGCCTGCGCCACCTCCCGCACGCCGTGCCCTACGTTGACCACGATGGCGCCGCCCGAGGCATCAAGATAGCGCCGTCCCTCGGTATCGTAGAGGTAAACACCCTCTGCTCGCTCGACCATAGGATGTGGGCGGAGGGCCCGCCTGTACAGGACGTGGCCGTGAGGATGAGCGTAGCGGAATGGATCCTTCGGATTCTCGCTCTCACCAGACATCATCTAGCGCTCCCTAGCACCGCCTCACCAGAAGTGACATGCCCAGGCCGCCGCTCACACAGAGGGTCGCCAGACCGATCTCGGCATCCCGCTGTTGCATCGCGTGGAGCAGCGTGACGACGATGCGCGTGCCCGTGCATCCCGTGGGGTGACCCAGCGCAATGGCCCCGCCGTGCACGTTGCGCCGCTCGACGTCCCAGTTCAGCTCTCGCTCGACTGCCAGCACCTGCGCGGCGAAGGCCTCGTTGAGCTCGATAAGATCCAGGTCTGCCAACGACAGCCCGGTTTCTGCCAGCACCTTCCGTGTGGCCGGCACCGGTCCCATCCCCATCCTCTTGGGATGTACCCCAGCACTGGCAAAGGCCTCAACGCGGGCCAGCGGTTCAATTCCCAGCGCCTGTGCCTGCTGGGCCGTCATGACGGTCACGGCCGCGGCCCCGTCCGTGATGCCGCTGGCGTTGCCCGCCGTGATCGTTCCGCCCTCCTTGAAGACAGGAGACAATCGAGATAGCTTTTCCATACTCGTGTCGCGTCGCGGTCGCTCGTCCTCTCCGACCATCATGGTCGCGCCCCTTCGACCTGGTGCTTCGACGGGCACTACCTCTGCATCAAAAAGACCGTCGTCCCACGCGCGCACAGCCTTCCGATTGCTCTCAAGGGCAAGTCGATCCTGCTCCTCGCGTCCGATGCCGTACTCCTCGACCAGAACCTCGGCGGTGCGGCCCATCATCATGTCCGCCAGCGGACAGTAATACCCGTCTCGGTGCATAGCGTCCACCACTTCGTCTCCGCCGAGACGATAGCCCCAGCGGGCTTTCGTCAACAGATAGGGAATCTGAGACATCTGCTCCACGCCACCGGCAAGCACCACGTCGTTCTCGCCCGTAACAATGGATTGACACGCCAGGGTTATGGCCTTCAGACCGCTCGCGCAAGCCTTGTTGATGGTGTAGGCAGGCCGGTCGACGGGCACTCCTGCGCGAAAACCGATCTGACGGGCTAGGTTGGGCCCGTTGCCGGCCTGACGAGCGTGGCCCACGATCACCTCGTCCACATCCTCTGGCGCCAAGCCGATCCGGTCGAGAGCGGCCTCAGCCGCAACCCGGCCGAGCTCGTCAGCTGACACATCCTTGAGTACGCTGCCGAACTTCCCGATGGGCGTTCGCACCGCCGAGGCGATGACGACGTCACGCATCTTGCCCCTCCCTTCTCGCTCGCTCGTTTCTCGCGTGCCTATCTAGGTCGGCCGGCTCCAGAGCACTCACCTCGCCACTGAAGAGCCGTGCCAGTCCAACCTCTGGCTCGTCGAGGCCGCGTTGCCGACGCTCCTCACAGATCAGGCACTCCTCTGGGCATCCTCCGGAACGTGGTTCATCCGGTTCTATGTATCGACCGATGACGCCCTCGTAGTTTCTGAATATGACCATGCGATCGCTGCGACTCACGATGTAGCACGGATCGATGGGCGTCTTCCCCACCCCGCCCGGCACATCCTTAACGTAGCGAGGCACGGCGAAACCACTGGTGTGGCCCCATAGGTGTTCTATGATCTCGATTCCCTTGCCGATCGACGTGCGAAAATGCCCGATCCCTTGGGACAGATCGCACTGGTAGATGTAATAGGGACGCACCCGGTTGTGGATGAGCCGCTGCACTAGTTCCTTCATAATGATGGGACAATCGTTTACGCCTCGCAACAGGACGGACTGGTTGCCAAGCACGATCCCGTTATCCGCCAACTTGGCACAGGCTCGGCGGGCAGCAGGTGTCATCTCCTTCGGGTGATTGAAGTGCGTATTGAGCCACACGGGCTGGTACTTCTTCATCATGGTCACCAATTCGTCCGTAACCCGCTGCGGCATTACGACCGGCACGGCCGATCCGTACCGGACGATCTCAACGTGAGGGATCTCGTGGAGCCGGGCCACGATGGACTCGAGGCGGCCTGTGGAAAGAGTAAGCGGATCCCCACCACTCAGGAGGACGTCTCGGACACCACGGGCTTCCCGTACATAGTCGATCATGTCATCAATCCGCGACGCTGGCAGCGCGCGGTCCGTCTCCCCTGCCATGCGCCGCCGGGTGCAGTGACGGCAGTACATGGAACATTGGTCTGTCACTAGGAAGAGCACGCGATCGGGGTAGCGATGGGTGATCCCCGGCACGGGCGAGTCAACGTCTTCGGCCAGCGGGTCAACTTCATCCTCTGGCCTGATCTCTGTCTCGCTCAGAGTAGGCACAGCCCGCATGCGAATCGGACAGGTGGCGTCATCGGGGTCCATTAGACTGGCATAGTAAGGGGTGATGGCCATGCGCAGGCTGTTCAACGACCGCTCGATGATCTGCTTCTCCGCTTCCGTCAGGTGAATGACCTTGTCCAGCTCCTCGACTGTGGTGATGCGATTAGCAATCTGCCAGCGCCAGTCGTTCCAAGTCTCTTCGTCTACGTCCTCCCAGAGAGGGATACTGCAATATGGTCTTGGCTCGTACAACTCAAACCTCCCATTGCATGCCTCAACGCCCCACGAATCTGACCAGCCAGGGTGCCGATTCGCGCACCGACGGATGTCACCTGCGAGCGGACACCGGCGGACGGAGATGGCGGTCGCCTAGCGATACAGCGCCTCGGGATCCAGCTCCTCGCGCAGCAGGCGAAGCTCCTCTTGCGAAGGCAGTGTGACCTGCTGAAGACCAGGCACGACGCGCAGATCCCAGCCCACGTTCTCTTGCACCTCGCCCAGCGTCACCCCCGGATAGAGCTTCTCCAGAGTCATTTCCCGAGTTGCCTCGTCGAACCCGAGTACGCACTTGTCGGTCACGACCAGCTGGGGGCCAGCGCCGGGGATGCCCAGCTGCTCCCGCTCCCCGGTTCCTCCCAAGTGTCCTGGACTTGTGCGGAAGTGCAGCTGGTCCACGAAAGCCCTCCGCTTGAGCCGCATAATGACGAAGACCCGCTGAGCATTGATGGCTATCTCGCAGGCGCCTCCGCTGCCCGGTAGGCGCACCTTGGGATCCTCCCAGCCGCCAATTACCGTCGTGTTCAGGTTGCCGAATCGATCGATCTGGGCCCCGCCCAAGAAGGCAACCTCCACCCTTCCACCCTGAAGGTAGAGGCCAAACAGGTCTGCCATCGAGCATACTGCGGTCGACCCACTTATGAGCGTCGGGTCACCTATCGATAGGGGAAGTCGGGCAGGGCGAGCGCCGTAGATGCCGCTCTCGTAGATCAGTTCCAGCTCGGGGGCTACGGTGCGCCGCGCCAGATTGCAGGCGCTGTTAGGCAGGCCGACCCCAACGAAGACTGTACGCACGCCTTCAAGGGCGCGAGCGGCTGTGACGATCATCATCTCAGAAGGTGTGCAAGCATCTTGCATGGTTCACGCCCCCGTGGTCAGTTATCATACGCCCCATAATTCACGGCCTCCGCCCACGCATCTCCGGGTCGAAGTCGCTCGCAAGTCTCCGCACCTAGCTTCTCTACGTATTCAGCCCGGTTCCGCACCCCGTAGACCCACTCGTCAAGCCAATCAGTTGTGGTCGCATGATCCTTGCTGATCTCGTACCAGCGCAGGTAGAACGCATTGTCGCGGTCGTAGTAGCCTTGGACGTAAGACGGATGGGCACCGTATGGCTCGTGGACCACCGCGTCCACCACAAGGTCTGGGATCACGGTGCGGTTGGGATCAGAACGGACGACATCCTCGTCTACGATCTCTTCAACGACGACCACCACGCGATCGGAGGCGAAAGCTGTCTCCTTCTGCACACCAAGCAGACCCCAGAGCTGGGTGTTCCCCTTCCTGTCAGCCCGCGCCGCATGAATGATCGCCACGTCTGGGTTGAGCGGGGGAACCACAGCGATAGCCTCATTGTCGTACGGGCTCTCCACGTACTGGATCCGTCGGTTAACCTGTGTCAGGTCGCTGCCCTTGTATGAACGGAGTGGAAAGAAGGGTAGGTGGTATGCGCCGGCCGTGTAGCGCCCCACCATGCCAAAGTGAGAGTACTCCTCCACTTCGATGGGACTCGGAACGCCTTCCTCGACCGCACGACGTACGCAATACAGGGAGCCGACGCCAGGGTTACCCAGGTACGAGAAGATCAGCTTCCGAGCGCATCCCGAGGCGACCATCTGATCATAGATCAAGTCTGGCGTCATACGGCACAGCGTCAGGTCGCGGCGACGCTGGCGCATGATCTCGTGTGCGGCGGCGAAGCAGATGCACGACGTGAAGCCCTCAATGGCAAGCGTATCGCCGTCGTGGACGTGAGCTGCAATAGCGCCCTCCATGTCCATCAGCTTACTGGCCATCGGTCACCTCTGTCAACGCAGCTTCTAGCATCTCCAGTGCGGTATCACTCTCCTTGCGTCCTACAACCAGCGGAGGCGAGAGGCGAACGGCCTTGTCACCGCACGCTAGAACGATCAGCCCCCTCTTGAAACAAGCTTTGACCAGAGATTGAGCCTGCTCGCTCGTCCGGAATTCTAGCCCGATCATCAAGCCCAGACCGCGGACGTCGATAAGAGCGCTGTGCTGGCTCTTCAGTATCGCCAACCGCTCCATCAGGTACGCTCCGACCCGGGCAGCGTTCTTCATGAGCGAGCCCTCCAGAAGATCGATGGTCTCCAGCGCCGCCGCACACGCCACAGGGTTGCCACCAAATGTAGTCCCGTGAGCGCCCTTGTCCCAATTCATCAGATCCTTCCTGGCTATGAATGCACCAAGCGGCATCCCCGAGGCGATGCCCTTGGCCACGGTGATGATATCGGGCACCACTGGGCCACCTTGGCCCTCGAAGTGCTCGCAAGCGAACATCCTTCCTGTCCTTCCCATCCCGCACTGTATCTCGTCGGCGATGAGTAGGATCCCGTGGCGATCGCAGAGGTCCCTCAACGCAGGCAGCCACATCGGAGGAGGGACTACGTAACCTCCTTCTCCTTGTACCGGCTCGACCACGATGGCCGCCACATCCTCAGGAGGCGCGATGCGCTTGAAGATCTCCTTCTCTATGAACCTAACACAGGCCAGCTCGCATTCCGGGTACGTCAGATTGTAGTGGCAACCGAGACACTTGCCGTAGGGCACGTGGGTCACGCCGGCCAGCAGCGAACCGAAGCCACGGTGGTACTGCGGCTTGCTAGCCGTCAGCGAGATGGAGCCCATCGAGCGTCCGTGGAAAGCCCCCAAGAAGCCGATGAAGCGGTGGCCACCCGTTGCATAGCGAGCCAGCTTCAGAGCGCCCTCCACGGCTTCCGTCCCGGAGTTGGTCAGGAAGACCTGCCAGTCGTCTGACCCCGGGGCGATTTCAGCGAGCTTCGCCGCTGTCCGGACGTAGGGCTCGTAGTAGAAATCCGCCGATATGTGGATCAGACGACCGGCCTGCTCTTGAATTGCCTGGACCACGCGCGGATGACAGTGACCGGTGGCGCAAACGGCGATTCCGGCTGCAAAGTCCAGGAAGCGATTTCCATCCACATCCGTCACCATGCACCCTTGTCCGCTGTCCGCGACCAGGGAGAAGGCACGCGGGAGCGACGGCGACACCCACTCGCTATCTGCGGCAATCAGTGCTCGGGCCCGTGGCCCGGGCAGCTCTGTGACCTGATGCGGGGCGCTCGGCGCGTGTTGGTCCTCTGACAATTGCTCTCCTCTCATCGTCTCTCCTCTGCGTTGGGGGATCTCGGCAATGGAATCCTCTCGCCTTCGGTCCCTAGAAGTCTCAGGATCACGTTGTGAATCAACTGCGGGACCGTCTCAAAACTGTATGGCATATGGACCCGTTCCCCCCTGCCGTGGGCTTCCTTGCCCCAAGGGCCAATATTGGCAACATCGCAGTTCAGCTCCCTTATCAGATCGAAGGGAACACCAAACGTCTCTTCTCGAACGACCTCATCTTCGTCAGTGTTCGGATCCCGCCACAGGGGGAAATTAGCCTTCAGCACAGGCAGCGCTTCCTCGACTGCCTTGTCCACCCGCATGAAGCTGATCTCTGAAACGTAAGGGTAGAAGCCCTTGACCTGGATCCGACCGTAGTCCTGGGACCGAAGCTCAGCCACGATGGCCCGGTTCAGCCGGGAGTTGGGGTCGCCGCGGACGGGAGGGAAGAACGGCGGCGCGAAGTAGATCACGACGGCTGGCCTCCCGTCCTCAAGGACGTTCTCTCGAATGGCGATATCCACCAGCGTCCTGACGATCACCAGGCTTCGCTCCCGGCTATCCGGGTCCACCAGCTGGGCTCGGTCGATCAGGAAGTCTCGCGCTGCGGGCGAGAGAGCCTCTAGGATCTCCCTGGTCTTCTCTACGGTGCCGAAAGCTCGCTCCTCAAGCTCCTCCTGGAGCGCGAAGGATCCCATCCTGCCGGCCACAGCCTCGTACAATTGCGCGTACGTGTACACCACGCCGCCAAGCCTTGAGAGTGTCTTAGTGCTTCCTTGCCGGCTGGCGTACGCCTTCCATGCGCCTGCCCGTCGGTCGCTCGCCTGATCTAGCGCCCTGTCGGCAAGCCTGATCATACGCGGTAGAACGTCCTCCGCGGTCCAGCCGTGGACCAGGCAGCTACAGTATACAACGGCGGAAATCGGCGTCTGGGCATCATAGCGAGCCTTGAAGTCGCGCACCTTTTGAGTCACGGGCGGCACCGTTATCTCTCCATCCAGGGCGTCGCAGAGATCGACGTTAAGATTCGTCTCGCGGACCAGATTGGCAGCAATGAGATTCGCGTCCAGACCACGGAAGGCCTCGCCCACGTGCATCTCGCACCCCCGTACGTAGAAGCAGCAGAGCAGCTTTCCGATCGTGCCACGATAGATGTATCGGTTGTCGTCTTCCGGGTCACGCGGTGCCGAGTAATCGGAGTTGATAACACCGAGAAACTCCAACCTTCTCGCGTTGCGCAGCCCGATCAGGGAAGGCAGGCCATCCATCAGGCCGGCAGATTCGACTTCCTCGTCCGGCGTCGTGACCATGAGCACATTGCCCAGAAGCAGATCTTTGGCGCGCTCGAGTGCACCCATCACGGCTACCTGGGCGGCCACGCCGCTCTTCATATCGAAGCTGCCGCGGCCGAACATCCACTCTCCGCTCGCAGCGTCTAGGAGGCGCTCATCGTCCGTACCGGGATTGCGCCGATACTGCTCCAGCAGCTCCTGCCGCAGACGCTCGGGATTGAACGGATCGAGGTCAGAACCGTAGTCCTGGACACCGGCGGTATCAAGATGGCCGAGGAGGATCACAGTC
>JASFVD010000085.1:0-8015 GCA_050050015.1 Anaerolineae bacterium
CGGGCCACCCGACAGAATCTCGTCGTACGGCACACTGTGTTTCGAGAAGTCAGTCGCGAACTCCGACTCGGCCCGAGCGGGTGGTCGATCGGCGGGATCGAGCTTGACACCGGGCGCCTGGGTCTTAGCGGGCTCCGCAGCAGGTTCCGAAGAGGGCTCCACCGTGCTCGCAGCGGGTATAGCAGTTGGCTCACCGTCGATGGACGCGCTCATGGCGGCCGCGCACCCCGATAGAGCAAGAACTAGTATGCTGCTCAATACAACTTGTCGCATCGTTTCCTCCCGTCCATAGCGTTCAGGCCATCGCGTTATAGACGAGAGGAGGAATCAAGATCTTACCCCTTAGGAGAACGTCGGAATAACGACCAGTCCGGGAGGTGGTCGGCAGGGTCCTGCCAAGTATGAGGTCTGCTGTCTACGCGGAAGCCGCGGGGCAGTGTTGAGGGAGGTTTCCCGAAGCCTCTGTCATGAAGGCGCCCTATGAAGATTGCAGGTGGCGAACCGCGTCTAGGAGAGCCTCGAACTCCTCGTGACAGTTGTGACAGCGGTCGAGATGGTCTTGCACCAGAGGCATCGCCTCGGAAGGGTCCTTCCCTTCTAGTCTCATATCCACAAACCGATCCATCTCGGCCAAGCACTCATCGCACCCAACCTCATCGGGTCGCGTGGTGAGGATGTTGCGCACCATCTTCTTCAGCTTCCCGGATTCGATGCTCATGGTCCTCCCTGTGTTCCCCAGACGCGATGGGATGCCTTCACCTTACCTAGGCTCCAGCTCGAAGGCCTCCAACGCCTCTTCGAGCGAGATTCCCTCCGCCACCATGCGTCGCTTCAGACGCCGACGACCATCGTGGATGAGCTTGTAAAGCGCGTTGCGGCTGGTGCCCATCCGCCGCGCGACCTCCTCGGTGGGCATGCCGGCAATGACAACGGAGACCATGGCTCGCCGCTGCCGCTGGGTCAATTCCTCGTCCATGAGACGCCTGACCATCTCCAGCAGCGCTTGCTGCGTTACCTCCTTCTCTGGTGAGGGGTGCGGATCGGTGAGGAAGGTGGGCGTGAAATCACCTTCATATCGATCGATTAGCTCATCGAGAGAGACGTCCTCCCAGCGTTTGCGGCGGAGCTCGGTGAATGCCTCGTGCACGGCAACCTTCTGGGCCCAGGTCGTGAAGCGGCTCTCGCCTCGAAAAGACTCGAGATTGTCGAGAATCTTGATGAGAGCATCCTGCACGAAACCCTCAATATGCGCTTCCGTCACGTCCGGGCGGTCCGCCATGGCGTAGCCGAGGCCCCGAACCACTCGCTCGCGTAGGTCGGCCAACGCGGCGGCACGCGCCGGATCTGGTCCGCTCAGCGCGGCAAGCCATTCTGCGTTTGTCCTCTCTGGCATCATTGTGCGAACCCTCTAAGGCAGCTATGATAGCATCGCCCTGCTGCCACGGCAATTCGAGACCTTGCTGAGCCCGCTTGGTCACTTGGCCCGACCCTTTCCGACGAGTCACCGCGGCGAGATGATGCCTGTCGGCGACGAGGCGAGACCGTACGCCCGCTCGAAGGGAGTTGCTTGTCCGCCACCGTGCCCGCGGAAGGAGGCGGAGTCACCGCGAGGGAGCGTCCCAGGCGCAGGAGTGATCGTCATGTTGCGACGACCGTGCGAGAGTGGGTAGGCGGCGTTCGGGAGGCCAGCCGCACGAGTGAGGGTAAGGTTCATCCGCGGGGGCTGGGCTACGGCCGCGATGGGAAGGCGCAGCTACTTCTGAGTGAGAGACTGAATTTCGCGCACCAGCTGATCGGTGTCGATGTCCTTGAGGAGGTACCGCACAGCTCCTCTGGACACAGCCTCGGCACGCTCCTCAGTGTCGGCGTAGGACGTCAGGACGACGACCTCGGTGCGCTCGCACGCTTCCGTCAGACGCGTCAGCGCCCTCAGCCCGTCGGCGTCGGCGCGCTTCGTTTCCAGGAGCACGACCTCGGGCTCCAGATCCAGAGCCGTTCTCAGGCCGGCCTCCCAGCGCCCGGTGCACCCGACAACCTCAATAGCTGGCGTGGCATCGAGACGATCCTTTAGCGCTTCCCGTACGTCACGGTGATCGTCGATGATTAGCAGTCGTGTAGGTTTCATCGTTGCTGATCCATGCTAATCGACTGGGTGCTTCGCTAGGGGAAGATTGGGACAAGTATAGGGGACGCATCTCGGGGGAATAAGTGTCAACCGTACCCCCTTCACGGGTGACGTCTGTACCGAGCCAGGTCGCTCTGCTAGCTCAGTCAGCGATCTCAGAGCCGAGACTGGAGTTCGACCAAGCCGGCCCAGGCAGGCCTCGTCAAGGACGCGTCGCGTCCAGTTGACGCCTGGTTTCCAGCGTGGTATGCTGTCCGCCATGACAGACAAGACTAACGACTTGCACGCGATCAGGGCGGTAGGGATGCTGTCCGGAGGCCTCGACAGCATCCTGGCGACCCGCGTCATGCTGGAACAGGGCATCAGTGTGACCCCCGTCCATGTCGAGACGGGACTTACCTACGCCAGACGGAACCGCCTGGCCGGTCACGGGCCGTCTGAGCCCTCCGGGCCTGAGCGGGCTGCGCGCATGCTGGACCTCGAGCTCGTCACCATCGAGGCCTTCGAGCCATACATCTCCGTCATTACCAACCCGCAGCACGGATACGGGTCAGCGATGAATCCTTGCGTCGACTGCCGGGTGTTCCTCCTGCGCCAAGCCAAGGCTTGGATGGAGGGCCACGATCACAACTTCATTTTCACCGGTGAGGTCTTGGCGCAACGCCCGAACAGTCAGATGCGCCGCATGCTCGACCTGGTCGAACGCGAAAGCGGCCTAGAGGGCCTCCTGCTGCGGCCGCTCTCGGCGAAGCTCCTGGAAGCGACCATTCCGGAGAAACGAGGGTGGGTCAATCGCGAGGAGCTCTACGGCTTTCACGGGAGGAGCCGGAAGCCGCAGATGGAACTGGCCCAGTCGTTCGGCATCACTTATTACCCGCAGCCAGCCGGCGGTGGCTGCTTCCTCGTGGACCAGAACTACTCGCGGCGCCTGAAGGACTTCCTCGACCACGAGGGAGTCGAAGCACTGACCACCCAGCAGGCCTTCCTCCTTTCAGTCGGACGACATGTGCGTCTGCCGTCAGGCCGCAAGGTGATTGTGGGACGACATGAGGAGGAAAACGCCTACATTGCCAGCCAGAGCGATCAGGGCACTTTGATGACGACTCTGGATCAGACAGGGCCAACGACGCTGGTGACTGGCGATCCACCGAGAGATGAGACGGAGGTCGCTGCCCAGATCACAGCCCGCTACTCTGGCGCGGACGACAACGAACCCGTGCGAGTCGAAGTTCGCTACGACGCGCTAGAAGAGATTGTGACCGTCGAGCCGATGGCGCTAGAGGACATCCACGCCCTTATGGTGTAGGCGAAGGTGGGCGTGCCCCCCGCCCGGAAGGCAGTCGGACTCACTTGGGCACCTCTACCACGATGCAGGCGCCCTCCTCTGAGGTCGAGCCAAACAGACACCGGGCCCCCACCGACTCGGCCCGCTCCCTCATCGTTAGCAGGCCCCAGCCGCCAGCCTGGCCCTCCAGGTCTCCAGGCTCGAAGCCCACGCCGTCGTCACAGATTCTGAGGCGAATCACCGTCTCGTCGACAGACAGAGCGATCGTCACTTCGTCGGCCTGGGCATGCTTGGCCGTGTTGTTCAGCGCTTCCTGCGCAATTCGGAAAAGGGCATTCTCCACGTGAAGCGACAGATCGCGGGTCGCCTCTTCCTTGCCCTCCACGACCACATCAATTCCTGTACGCTCGGAGAATTGATCCCCGTACCAGTGAAGCGCCGACATGAGACCGTAATCATCCAGCACCGGTGGTCGCAAGTCCACCATCAGCCGGCGGATCCTCTCATTCGTCTGCTCGACGAGGGCTAGCGAGTCATCGACGCGCGAGTGTAGCTCTACCAGACCCTGCTTCTCCAGCCTTGAGCGCACCAGGGACAGGTTAAGGTCCAGCGCGGTGAGGTTTTGGCCCACCTGGTCGTGAAGCTCCCGAACTACGCGACGCCTTTCCGTCTCCTCGACCTCCGCCAGGCGAGCCATCGTCCCGCGAAGCCGCTCTCGTTGCTGCCTAATCGAATCGAGCAGGTGCGCCTGCTGGAGTGCAATGGCGACGGTGTCTGCCAGCTCCTTGACGATCGGCTTGTGTTCGTCCTCAAACCCGTGGACCTCATCTGAGCCCAGGGTTAGAAGGCCCATCAACTCGTCATGAATACCGATGGGAGCTGCCAGGAAGGACTTGATGCCCTCCCACAGGTCGAACAGCCACTGCCGCTGCGTCAGAGGAAAGCGCGCACCGGTCCCAGCCCGGCCCTCGCCGATAGTCTGAACCGCCGCAAGTACGGTGAGCTCCTCTGCCTCCCAATCGAAGATGTCGATGCTGGCTCTCTGGCACGGTATCAGGCGCTGCAGGTCACGGACGACCGCCCGGGCGATCTCCTCCCTCGACTTCGCGCTCAAGATAGCCTGATCGATCTCGTGGACCGTCTCCAGGCGCTGGACACTCATCCGCAGAGCCTCCTCCGCCCTCCTGCGCTGAGCGAGCTCCTGTTGGAGCGCCTGATACAGCCGTGCGTTCTCAAGGGCCACCGCAATCTGATCGGCCAGGGTCTCCAGAACTACGCTCTCACCGCTGCCGAAGGCACCCGTCTCTGGACTCTGGACGTCGATCACCCCAACGACGTGCCCCGCGCTAATGATAGGCACAGCCAGCTCGGAGCGTGTTGGAACCTCCTTGGGGACCGCACAAATGTAGCGGGGATCGTCGGCAACGTCGGGCGCGACGACGGTCGTTTCGTGCCTGGCCGCCCAGCCCGTGATCCCTTCGGCCACGGGTATGGAGATCTCATGATCCCCCAGACCCTCGACGTCGCCAGCGAGGGCGGCCGCCTCCAACACCTGCTGCCCGCGGTCCAGCAGTAGAACGCCAACCTGATGAAAGCCGAATGTCTCTTGCGCCAGATGAACGGCTCGTTCCAGCACGCCTTCTGCCGTGCGCTGCGCCGCAATCTCCTCGCCGATCTCGTTCAGAAAAGCAGCCCGGATGGCGCTCTGTCGGAGGGCCTCCTGGGACTTCTTGCGCTCCGTGATGTCCACGAAGAAGACCATCAGTTGATAGACTCGTCCGGCCTCGTCCCGGATGGGACTCACCGATGCCTGGACGTCGAAGTGCGTGCCGTCGTGGCGCGCGGCCTTCAGCTCACCTATCCATCCCCCGTATTCATCCAGGATCGCTAAGGCCTGATCGATGTTCCCTTCCCACGCTCCGAATTCGGAGGCGTTCCTCCCTAGCACCTGCCTTTCGCTATCGTAGCCCCACATCTCCAGGAACGCCGGGTTGACGTAGGTAAGGTTGCCCTCTAAGTCGAGCGTCATAATGCCGTTGATGGAGCTCTCGATGCCCGCATTTCTGATTCGCAGCTGATCCTCTGCTCGCCGCAGGGCACGAGCCTGGGCTGCCCTTATCTCTTCCTGCTGCTCAAGCAGCTTCTGAGTGCCGGTCTCGTACAGTCCAGACGTCATCCCCGCAATTAGGTTTGGCAGCCGCGGCTGAACAACCGCCTCTACGTGCCGGGGAAGGTCGTCTGTCAGGGTCTCCAGAACCACCTGAAGGACGCAGGCGACGGCCTCCGGCTTTATCCCCAGGGAGACGAAAGAAGCACCGATCAGTTCTGCACTGCGGGAGTCACCGTCCTCTGCCAGTATGAACGCGACCACCCGCTCCCACACGTCATACAGCTCGCTCCGCAGCTCCGACGGCGACAGCAGGCCGACGGTGGACCCGTGAACAGCCTGATACCAACCTTCAACGACCGCCTGAGAGCGGTCGACCAGCGTGCGTTGAAGATCTGCACGAGACGAAATCATTGAGTGATCTGACGGAGGTTTGCACTTCCCGACGTAGAGGGTGCCGCGTGGGTTCCGCCTGCCTTCTCGTGGCGGGCAATTGGGCCACTTACCGAATGCCCGCCGTCTGAAGACCACACGAGGCACACTGACCACACGAAGAAGGCCGAGGTACGGGAAGTGCCACAAGCCATCTAGGGCTTCCTGCCAACCCCTGCAAGTCCCGTGAATCCCTCTGGATTGTCCAGCAGAAGGTCGTCAGGTCCCTCGGGCCGCCACAGTGGAGCGCGCACGATTCCCGGCTCAAGAATCTCGAGTCCATCGAAGAACCGAACAACCTCCTCTCGCGGACGCGCCTTCGCCATGCTAGCGGGCTTGTAGTCATCGATCGCCTTTTCCACCGCCTCTCGCGAGGCCTCTTCCAGTAGCGCATGGGTCAAGGTCACGTAACTGCCCGAGGGCAAAGCCTCTGTCAGAGTCCTCATGGCACTATGTGCACGCTCGCTGTCCATCACAAAGTGCAGGACTGCGGTTGCCGTCAGGCTGAGAGGACGCGCGAAGTCGAGAAGTCTGAGCGTCTCCTCGTGCTCGAGGATCGAGGAAGGGTAGCGCAAGTCCCCTTCGATGATCGTGGCCCAGGGATCATCCTCCAGCAGTCGAGAGCTGTGCGCGACGACGACCGGGTCGATGTCGACGTAGACAACGCGAGCTTCCGGTATGGTCGCCCGGGCCAGATCGTGGACGTTCCCCATCGTCGGCAACCCGGAGCCAATGTCCAGGAATTGATCGATTCCCTCGGACGTGCACAGGTCGATCACGCGCCGCAGGAAGGCACGCTGAACCAGGGTCGCCTCCTGTGCGTAGGGCAGGTTCTCCTTCACCTTCTCGGCCGCAGCTCGATCGGCTGCGAAGTTGTGATGTCCTCCAAGCAGGTAGTCATAGATGCGGGCCGGGTTTGGGCGGTCCAGCGACATGCCGTCCCCAGCCCAGTTGTTCTCGCGTGTGCTCATCGTCCTTGTACTCCTCGCTTTCTCTCTAGTGCTTCCTCTCGCCGGCACCGACTCTTTCAACCACCGAGCGAACCAACACAGACTTCCTTCCGTCCAATCCAGCAGCTCGTCCCTCGTGCTGCTTGCGACAATCCGGCCCGCAAGCCCACCTGGTTCTCAAGTAACCGCAGACGAACCGCTACGGTTCACTTCTCCTCTGCCCCACCCAATGCTGCGCACCTATGGCCGTCCGATCACGGCGGCGTGAACTCACGGCGTCAGGGGCAGCTACCCGAGGTCCGTGGCGCTGAAACTGTCCGGGAGCAGCTCTGCCACGGTAGTCTCGCGCCATTTCCCACTGGCGTCCCCGATCAAGATGAGGATGTCCTCGCCGAACTCACGGAGGACCTGGCGACAGGATCCGCACGGCGCTCCTCCGTTCTTGGTTACCACGGCCAGGGCCCGGAAGTCCCGCTCTCCGTTGCACACGGCCCGGAACACGGCCGCGCGCTCGGCACACATCGTGAGCGGGTAGACGGCATTCTCCACGTTGCAGGCTGCGTAAACCTGACCCGACTCACTCAGCAGCGCCGCACCGACCGTGTATTTCGAGTACGGTGCGTAGGCGTGCTCGCGCGCCGCCGAGGCCCGGCGGATCAAGGCCTCCCGGTCGAGATCAGCCATCGTGGTCATCACCATCATCTTCCTCATCTCGGACCCGAGCCGGCACGCCGTAGGCCAGTGCACCGGCAGGCACGTCTCGGGTGACCACCGAACCGGCGCCGGTCTTGGCACCCTTGCCAACCCGTACCGGCGCCACAAGCATCGTGTCGGAGCCAATGAAGGCGCCCTCCTCAATCACCGTCCTGTACTTGCGCTCGCCGTCGTAGTTGCACGTGACCGTGCCCGCCCCCACGTTGGCGTCCGCGCCGACCTCAGCGTCCCCCAGATAGCCAAAATGACCCATCTTGGCCCCCGGACCGAGAGTCGACTGCTTCAACTCGCCGAAATTCCCCACGTGGGCACCCTCGCAGAGCCGCGCCCCCTTGCGCAGGTGGCCGAAGGGGCCGATGTCCGAACCGTCCTCCATCACCGCCTGCTCCAGCACGGAGGCCA
>JASFVD010000086.1:0-7991 GCA_050050015.1 Anaerolineae bacterium
TAATCAGTATAGTGTCTTCGTCAGATTTGTCAACGAGATGGGCTCCAGAGGCGCGGTTCGAGTCACCTATATCCAGGACTCTGTCGGCGGATCTGGAATTGCGTCGCGTCCGCTCTACCCGGACCTGCGGCGTTCCCCTGTCACGCCCAGAGCTGCCAACAGTCGAGCGGTCCCACACGTAGCGAATCGTCATCGTGGCCCATCACCGAGGATTGTAGTGCGGAGCCTGTGACATTCCTTCGGTTCCTTTCCGTCCTTCGACTGCTCCGTACAAGCGGCAACTGTCTCTTCTTCCGACCGCCTGTTGTCTTACCGTTGTCTCCGGTCACCGACGTGACTTGTCATGCCATGGACTTGACTGTATAGTCATGGTGGACGCTGGCCAGGAAGGAGACGCTGGATGCGTGTAATCACAGGCAAAGCTAAGGGGCACAGTCTGAAGTCCGTCCCGGGTGACATCACTCGCCCTATCACGGATAGGGCCAAGTGCGCGCTCTTCAGCATCATCGGGAACCAGGTGATCAATTCACGCTTCCTCGATCTCTTCGCCGGAACCGGCCAGGTGGGCATCGAAGCTCTGAGCCGGGGTGCAGAGGAAGCCGTATTCGTGGAGAGAGCGAGGCCAGCTCTGCGAACGATACGCGACAACCTGGAGCACACCCGCCTGGAGGTGGGCGCACACGTTGTTCGTGGAGACGTGTTTGACTTCCTGAGCCGCGAGCCCGATCCTTTTGACTACGTCTATGTCGCGCCGCCGCAGTACGAGGGCCTATGGATCAAGACGTTGCGACTGCTGGACGAGAGACCTGGTTGGCTCGCCGACGATGGTTGGATCATCGTCCAGATCGATCCGCTGGAGTACGAGGAGCAGGCCCTGGCGCACCTTGCACTGTTCGATAAACGCTCCTACGGCGGCGTGATGCTCTGCTTCTACGCCAAGGTTCAGCCGTGATCGAGTACTGACGGGGCGGCCTCCTGCTTCTCCCAGACCATGAAAAAAAAGCCAGGCGCATAAGCACCTGGCTTCTTCTATCTGTGCGTCAAGGGACTACATGCCTGGCATGCCGCCCATGCCGCCCATGCCACCCATGCCGCCCATGCCGCCGGCTCCACCGGGTCCACCGGGGCCACCGGGGCCACCGTCGTCGGCCTCAGGCAGGTCGGTGATCAGAGCCTCCGTGGAGAGGACCATCGCGGCAATCGAGGCTGCGTTCTGCAAAGCACCCTTCGTCACCTTTGCCGGATCGATGATGCCCCGCTCGACCATGTCCGCTAGGTCGCCCTCAAGGACGTCATACCCGATGCGATCGCTGTCCTTCTCCGCCTGCGTCCGTCGGACGGCGTCAAGAATCACGGCGCCATCCTCACCCGCGTTCTCAGCGAGCTTCCGGAGAGGCATTTCCAGAGCCTTGCGCAGGATGGTCACACCCGTCTGCTCATCGTTGAACGTCATCTTGACGTCATCAAGAGCGGAGATGGCGTTGATCAAGGCAACCCCGCCGCCCGGCACGATGCCTTCCTCGACCGCAGCGCGTGTCGCGGAGAGTGCGTCCTCAACGCGGTGCTTCTTCTCCTTCAGTTCGGTCTCGGTGGCTGCTCCGACTCGAATCACGGCAACGCCGCCAGCGAGCTTGGCCAGGCGCTCCTGGAGCTTCTCACGATCATAGTCAGATGTCGACTTCTCGATCTCGACCTTGATCTGCTCCATGCGGCCCTTGATGTCGGCGTCGGGGCCCGAGCCGCCAATGATGGTCGTCTCATCCTTCGTGGAGACTACCTTCTCGGCTCGCCCAAGATCCGCCGCCGTCGTGTTCTCAAGAGTGCGGCCCTCTTCCTCGGTGATCAAGTTTCCGCCGGTGAGGACTGCAATATCCTTCAGCATTGCCTTGCGGCGGTCACCGAATCCGGGCGCCTTCACAGCCAAGCAGTTAAGCATTCCGCGTAGCTTGTTCAACACTAACGTGGCCAGAGCCTCTCCGTCCACGTCCTCAGCGACAACGACTAGGTCCCTGTCGCCCTTCTGAACCAGTTTCTCAAGGATGGGCACGAGGTCCTGAGCCGCCGAGATCTTGTCGTCGTGGATCAGGACGTAGGGCTCCTCAATGACTGCCTCCATCGTCTCCTGGTCAGACACGAAGTAGGGCGAGAGATAGCCGCGATCGAACTGCATACCCTCGACGTACTCGATCTCGAACTCGAGGCCTCTTGACTCCTCGACCGTGATCACGCCGTCCTTCCCGACCCGGTCCATGACCTCAGCGATCACTTCACCAATCTCACGATCCTGCGCGGAGATGGCCGCCACATTGGCGATGGCGTCTTTCGTCGTCAGAGCGATGGACTGATCATCAATCGCCTCGGCGATGGCCTCGGACCCAGCCAGAATGCCGCGCTTGAGAAGCATTGGGTTGGCGCCAGCCGCCACGTTCTTCATGCCCTCGGTGATGATCGTGTGGGACAGAAGAGTCGCCGTGGTCGTGCCGTCACCAGCTATGTCATTTGTCTTGGTGGCGGCTTCCTTCAACAACTGAGCACCCATATTCTCAAAGGGCTGCTTCAGTTCGATCTCCTTGGCCACCGTCACGCCGTCGTGGGTGATGGTGGGAGCGCCCCACTGCTTGTCAAGGGCAACGTTCCGGCCCTTGGGGCCGAGCGTCGTCACGACTGCGTTCGCCACAGCGTCAATCCCGCTCTTAAGAGAGCGTCGCGCTTCCTCACTAAACACTAGTTGTTTTGCCATCTTGGTTCCTCCTCAGAAAGAACTCGTATCAATGCTCTGACGGGCTACTCAATCTTGGCCAGGATGTCACTCTCTTTGAGAATGAGGATTTCCTTGCCTTCTTCGGTCTTGAAGCCTGTTCCAGCGTACTTGGCGAACACGACCGTGTTCCCCACCTCGACGTCCAACGGGATCCGGTTCCCTTCATCATCCCGGTTGCCAGGGCCCACGGCCAGGACTTCGCCCTGCTGCGGTTTTTCCTTGGCAGTATCAGGCAGGACCAGCTCGCCACCTGCGAAAGTCTCGACATCTTTCTCGATCGGTGCAACCACCACTCGAGAGCCCAACGGTTTGATATTGACGGTCATCTTGTCACCTCCTGCACTTGACATTGTAGAAGCCGACTACTATTCGTTTAGCACTCCCCGTACGAGAGTGCTAACCGGGCACAAGTATAACATGCCATTAAGAGTTGTCAAGACATGTAGATTGCCTCGCCCCAGTCTCTACGGAACTCATATGTCTTTCTTACCCTTCGTTCGCACAGCAAGAGACCCGCTGTGGGCTCACCAGCGGGTCTCAGTGGCACTCGCGCCGCCAACCGCCTCTGATCTATGATGACGAGAGCTTCCGCAGCTTCTCCCTGACCAGCATCTCCGCTTCCGTCACGTCCATCTGCTGAGCAGCGGCCACCTCTCCGGAGAGGAACATCAAGGCCTCTTTGTAGATGCGCTTGCCCCTCGTGGTCAGATGCCCCTCTTCCTGCCGCCGCCAGGTCAGATCCCTCAGCACTTCGGCAACCTGGAAGATGTCCCCAGCGTGCAGTTTGTCTCTCAGAAGGCTGTGGCGCGTTTTATGGTTCGAGGGTAGCTCTTGAGGCTCCGAGCGGAGGATGAGCCACACTTCCTCGACCTCTGATCGCTCAATTGCCGGCCGAAGCCCCAGATCGTCCGCCTCCTCAATCGGGATCATCAAGCTGAGATTCGGCTCGCGACCCAGCAACTCGATCTCGTAGTAGCGGCTGTTGGTGCCTTGCCACTCACGCTCCCGGATATCGGTGACAATACCAACACCCCTCCTGGGGTGGACAATGGCATCCCCCGTACCGAACATATCATCTCCTCCTACTCGTCCGTCGCTGAGGGTTTCCCGGCCGATCGCACGAGCCTGCGGTCGGAACCAGGCTCACCTATCAGTGCAACACGATAGGCTGGGCATCCCGTCCGCTACCCTGCAAGGGCACCTCTCGAGTCATGACCGGTGTGTGAGAGAGAGGTTTGCGCCAATCAGCCACCAGTTCCGTACAACCTATTACTCCAAGAAAGAACGATGAATCAGCTCCCACCGGACTGCTCGAGGGGGCTCTAGTTGTGATGACGACGCCGTGTCGAGCACGAGTCGTACGTGCCGCACGCATCACTCTTTGTCGCAGGCATGGGGCAATCTGGACCGCACAGAAACACGAAGCTTTCGCTTTGCGAAGCGGACCGTCGTGGATCGCCGAGATGAAGGGAGGGAGAGCGACCGTTGAATCGCTCAACAAGTCACCCTCTGGCACGCCGATGATGACGTCTGCGATCTCCAATGTACTTGAGAGCGGACACGCCTTCGCCACCTTCTTGGTCCATTGGCGAAGAAACCGTGCACTTGGATATTCGGTTTTTCGCTTGACTTCAGGCAAGTCTGTGAACGCCGCGGCTCACTCCCCTACGAAGAGTGAACAACCACGACCTCTTGCGCCCGGGGCCCCTTGTCGGCCTTCTCGACCCCGAATTCGACGGTGTCGCCCCGCCTCAGCCAATAGGCATCCATCCTGTCGCGAAAATCGTTCATATGAACGAACACGTCAGGCTTCCCGTCATCGCGCCGGATGAAACCGTATCGCTTTTGATGATCGAACCACTTGATATTCCCTGTCACTCGATCAGACACTTTGCTTCTTCTCCTTACTCAGTCGATGTGCTTGCCATCTGACTACTCGAATACTCCCCCACTTCAATGGTAAGGTGGTCATAGGATGGGAATGGCTCGGGATCGTCCGGAGCTCCCGGATAGCTCAGGCTGAGCAGTGGAGGGTCGTCCAGCGGAGGTTCCGCACCCTGGTTCAATCGCTCCACAATGGCTCGCGCTCCCAGACCTGCAACCATCTCGCGTCGGCTGTCTTCGGAGGCCGTCGCCTGCATATTGACCAGCCGAAAGAGCGGGGAGAGAAGGGCTGGCACGATCCACGTCTCGCCATCCTCCTCTCGCTTGACATCGAACAGAGCTACATCGTCAGTTCCGTCCGTCGCCAGCCTTATCTCGCGCAGCTGAATCTGATAATACGTCATTGCTGTCCTTCAATCTCCACGTTGAGCGCCTCAGGCCCCTTGGACGACTGCCGCATGTGGAACCGAGCCAACTGCCCCTCCTGTGGGCAGCCCTCAGCCTCTTCCACGAGCTGCTCCTGATGGAAGAAGACGTCTTCGTCCTCTCCAATCGTGATGAAGCCATAGTGCTTACGCTGGCTAAACCACTTGACCTTTCCCTCCTCTTTTGGGAGAGGTCCCGCGGCTAAGAAGCAGCTGGGACAGAGCACCGGAACAACCACCTCCCTACCCCACCTCGCCAGGAAACCGAGGTAGGTAGCGGTCTCCACGAAGCCCCGTCCACAGCGCTGACACACGATGACGTCGAGCTGGCCCTTCATAAGAAGACCTTCCCATCCTCAGACCCTACGTCGCTCGCCCATCGAATACGTTGTGCTGTTGCCGAGTCAAGATAGCGTCCGGCAGACCCTGCCTCGCCTATCGGCGGCCGCAACCGCCTTCACGCAGCGTTGAAAGCTGCTCCATCGCGCGAGGGCACGGTTTGCTCAGCAGGCTAGTATCCGAATTTCTGCTCTTCCTTCTGCCGCCGCTTCCTCTCGCGGCGGATTGCCTTGCGGCGCGCAATGCGCCGCTGCTCGCTCTCGGACACGTAGTATCGCTTCTTCTTCACAGTGCTCAGGATTCGGGATCGAGCAACCTTCTTCCGAAATCGCTTGAGCAGGCTTCGCTGCGACTCTCCTGATCGAAGTTCAACCTTTGTCAACCTCTATCCACCTCCTTCAAAACACTATCGATTGCCATAAGACCCATGACTTCTCGGCCTGGCACGTCAGATCAGACATCACCAGATCGAGCACACTTGATGCATAGGTTGGTATCCGGCAGGACGGCCAACCGGTCAGGATCGATGCGATTCCCACACTTCTCACAGATACCATACGTGCCTTGGCTGATCCGCCCCAACTGCCGCTCCAGGCTTTCGGCGCGCGTCCTGAGATCGCCCAACATGGCCTGGTCAAGCTCCCATCGAGTGATGGATGGGTCACCCTTCCCCATGCCATAGTCCGGTTTCTCCTCCAGCCCTTCCTCCAGCGCGGCAATCTGCCTTCGCAACTCCTGCAACTCCCGCTGGAGCTCTCTCGCTTCACCTGACTTCTTCTCAACTTCCATCTTCCACAAACACGCACAGACTTGGCTAGCCACCAACCATGCTCTGGTCTTGGCCAAACCAAGTCCGATTCAGGAACGCCGTATGGTACTGAGAACGATTCTCAGAACGGGCCTCAAAGCATCAAGGAGGCCCTAAGATGTCCTGCCAGAATTCAATATAGAAGGACGTCAGCCTTCCGCTTCGCGCTCCGTCAAGCTCACGCTGAATTCTCGTGCCGAGCTGCCGCATCCGCCGCTCGACATCGCACCTGGAGGTACGCCTACAAGACCAAATTCACTCGGGGGTCTATGAAAGACCTTCGAAAGACCTTCAGTCTCCCCTGCCGTTCCCCATTATAGCATGGATCGTGAAGCTGACAATCGAAGCCGGCCCCCTCGCCTGCGCCTCGACCCTCGGCGGTCAGCGTACCTAGTCTACATAAGGCAGTGGCTTTGCCAGGATGGCACGTCAGAGCTTGTTCTTGATTGCCTCAGCGACAGAACGAGGGAGGCGGGGAACTGCCTGAAGTTGCTCCAGACTTGCAGCCCGGATCGCCTCCACAGACCCAAATGCCTTGAGAAGCGCTTTGCGCCGGGCGGGCCCAACGCCGGGAATGTCCTCGAGCCTTGACGCCAGCCCCATTCTGCGACGGCGCCTGCGATGGTGTCTGACAGCGAAGCGATGTGCCTCATCTCGCACGCGCTGCACCAGGAATAGGCTCTGCGAGCGGCGCGGCAAGAGGATCGGTTCTGACCGGCCGGGAAGGTAGATCTCGTCGTGCTGTTTCGCCAGTGCGACCACTGAGACGGTGTTGATGAGGTCAAAGGATTCAAGTACCTCGACGGCGACCGCCAACTGACCTCTTCCGCCATCCACGATGATCAGATCGGGCAGCTTGGCCCATCCCTTCGTGTCCCGAGTGCCCAGCAACTCCTCCGACTGCGCGATTCCCCAGCGTCGAAAGCGCCGCTCCAGCACCTCGCGCATAGCGGCATAGTCGTCCTGCCCCTCAACGTCCCGAATTGTGAAGCGACGATAGTGGGACTTGCGGGGCACACCCTGGGCGAAGACCACCATACTGCCCGTCGTCTCGGCTCCCTGCGTGGTGGAGATGTCGTAGCACTCGATGCGAGTTGGCGCCTTGGGGAGCTCGAGTGCCTCCTCGAGCTCGGCCAGCGCGCCCTCCTGTTTGTGGGCATCAGCTTGCCACTGAACCCTCAGCGCCGCCAGGGTTTCGGCAGCGTTTTCAGCCGCCATCCTGACCAGCTCTTTCTTCTTACCTCGCCTAGGCACGCGAAGCGTCACTTTCTCCCCGCGCTTCCGCTTGAGCCAGCGCTCGATGATCATCGCCTCGTCAATCTGTTCGGGCAACAGAACCTCAGGAGGCACGTAGGCTGCTTCCTCATAGAACTGCTTGAGAAAAGCCGCCATCACCTCCCGATCGCCCTCCTCGCGAGTCCCTTCGAGCACGAAGTATTCGCGTCCCAGAAGCTTTCCGCCCCTGATGAAGAAGACTTGTGCACAGGCATCATCCTCCTGCCGCGCGAAGGCAATCACATCTTGATCAGCGCCGGCAACCGAGACGACCTTCTGCTTCCTCACGACACTCTGCACAGCTCGGAGCTGATCGCGCAGCGACGCAGCGTGCTCGAATTCCCATTCCTCGGCGGCGGATTCCATGCGCTCCTGAAGATCGGCGATCACCTCCTCTCCACGCCCCTCCAGGAAGCCAATCAGCCCGCGTATCATTGCCCGGTACCCATCTTGGTCGACGGCTCCGACACATGGCCCCAAGCAGCGCCTTATCTCGTAA
>JASFVD010000087.1:0-7983 GCA_050050015.1 Anaerolineae bacterium
GCGGGAATTCATCGGGGGCTCGATCCTGCGCGATTACACTCCCTGAAACAGTCTCTCCTGCCGGCCTCGCAAGTCACCCGAAGCCCGCGCTCGCCAAGCGAGGGTCCACACGTTGACCCCGTCCGGGGTTTAGGACGCCTCTGGGGCGCCTGCGCAGGCCAGAAGTCAGGATCACCTGGTTGAAGATCAGCCCTACTGGTAGATCACCAGTCGCGGCGGCGGCTCTAGCGAAAGGACCTGTTCTGGCGTCATCAAGGGGTCGTCGTATCGGTAGAACAGCTTGAAGCCCCCGTACTCAAACCCAGTCTCTCTCTTGTACTGATTGTAGTCGTAGATCTTCGAGGCCGGGGTGCCAAAGCCGTCGGCGTCCCATACGATGTCCACCAGCGGGTAGTCCAGGATTGTCTCCTTCTGCTCGACCATTCGATCCGCGAATTGGTGGATAACTAGCATCTTGCGCTCACCAATGGTCCGGGCAACCTGATCCATGCGAGCCTGAATCCAGTTGATCTGCGCGCCCGTGATGTGTCCGATGTCCTCTCCTGGGACCTGGTCCCCCTCAGTGATGAACTCCGGATCCACCGCAAGGTGGGTCTTGGGCTCCATCAGAAACGACTCGATTGCCTGGATCTCATTGGGCAGAGGGGCTCTACCGGGCTGCACATCGAGTATCGCCCACCCACCCTCCGCTATTATGCTGGTAATCCAGCGGCGGGTCGTCTCGGGAGGTACACGGTGGCTGTAGTCTTGGCCTGGGCCGGCAGTATCGTCAGCAATCGTGACCACTAGGTGGTACGTGGGTACCGTTTCTGTGGTCGGATCTAGATCCTGATAGACTTGAATCTGCTCCCGCAGCAGTCTCAGCGTCTCGGTGATGCCGTGCCGCCCCAAGATTCCGAGTCCGGGGCCCAGCGGAGTGCCGTAGTAGGCGACGAGACGGCGACCGTCGAGCAGCGGCCCAGGGCACTGGACTGTCCCATGATTCGCGTCACGCTGGCCCGACGTCGCCGCCTGAGAAAGGCCATTCTCCTGGAGGCCGGGCGCCACCAGCCAGGGCTCATCCCATCTTGGACCAATCCCCCAAATTGCGGTCACCAGAAGCCCGACTCTGACCTTTTCTTCCCGCTTGGCGGCGTATACTGAACAACCGTCTGCGGTCCACTGAAGATCAGTCAAAGGCTGCTCGCGACTGCTCTGCAGGAGGAGCCGACGCTCGCCTGTAGCTCGATTCCAGAGCGTCAGGCCAGCTGTATCAACCCCGGAACCTCCCAGGCTGTAGGTGAGGTAGACGCCGCGGGGCGACCACGCAAGGTCCCAAAGGGTGATGGCGCCGCCTGATGCGAGGACCGTGGCTTCGGCGGATGCTGTGTCAATGAGGCTCAGCCTGCACGTGGTGTCCGTGCAGCCGAAACCAGCCAGAAGGCGCCCGTCTGGCGACCATGCCTCCGGGAGAAGTCCAGTGAAGACCCTGGTCTCTCGGAGCCCCGTGGTGTCTGCCATCAGCATGTAGGGCCCCTCGCCTGCCCGACCGTTCACCATCCCGGCACCGTAGGCGACCCAACGACCGTCGGGGGACCAAAGGGGATCCTGGGCCGAGACTGTGATGGTCGGCTGGTGTGTTAGTGAGAGAGGAGCCCGGCCTGGAAGAGCCACGATCTGCAGCGTCTTTCTCCCGCTGGACGTGCTCTCGAATGAAGCTACGTACTCCCGATCGGGGGAGAGAGAGAAGGACGTGTCCAGGACCATCGTCTCCGTGAGAACTTGCGCTGGCGGGCCGACTTTGAGAAGGCGCGACACGTTTACGTCGTGAGTGTCATACAGGATTGTATCGTCGTCTATCCAGGTGGCGGAGGCAATCGACGCACTGGACAGCTGCCAGGCACGAATGGTATCCACGTCCAGCACCCAGGCGTCGCTGGAGGGTGCCTGTGAGGGAAACAGGAACAAGATCCGTGCGCCTGTGGGCGACCAGGCCATGTCTTTGACACCTGCCACGTCCGAGGGGAATGAAGGCACGTCGCGCACTAGACGGAGTGTCTCCCCCGATTGACCGTCCCATAGCTGAGGCGTCTGGCTCGCAGGCCCTCCGTCCACCGACGAACCATCCACCCTTGTGAGGTAGAGCAATCGGCGTCCGTCGGGAGACCAGGCTGGGCTCGGTCCGCCTAGCATCACACCCTCTGCAACTGTGCGCACGGTGGACTCGTCAGGCAAGTGGACGGTGAGTTTGCCACCCTCCACGTAGGCCAAGGCTCCAGCCGGGCCTGCGACGGGCGGTGACATGGCGACGAGCGAGGATGTCGGCGTGGCTGTGGCCGAGGGCACGGCCGAGGGCGTAGCTGTGGGAATCGCCGTCGGCGTGGCTGTCGGAAATGACGTAGGGGTAGCCGAGCGGGTTGATGTCGCTGTCGCGGGTTGCGTCGCGCGGTTTTCGGCAGCGGGGCTACTGGGCTCGGGGCGAGGCGCCGGCACACCAGCACCGCCCCACGGAAAGACGACGTCTGTGAAGGCCACGACGATCAGAAGGAGCCCCACAATGCCAATAACGACGAGCAGGTATGGTCGAAAGGTGGCGCGCATTGGCGTGGGGCTGTCTGGGTGTCTAACGGGAGATCTCCGGCGCCAGCCGTTAGTCTTCCGGATGCGGGATCACACAGATGAAACGCAGCGGACCATCTCCCACGTTTCGATAGCCGTGCGGCTCACTGGGAGGGACGTACAGCGCGATACCAGGATGCATGGCTTCTTCCCCGTCCGGGGTGTGTGCAATTCCTTCCCCTACGAGCACGAAGATCTCGTGCTCGTAGGGATGCTGGTGGGTCTCAAAGACGGCTCCCTGCTCGAACTCGATCAGGCGCATCGCGAAGTTGGGGGCGCCCTCCGGCTCGCCGATCAGCCAGCGGATCGACTTGTCTTCGGCAACTGGCTCTTTGGGAACGTCGTGGTACTCTCGACTCAGCATGGATACCTCCACATGTAATGTATTGTCAGTCTATCTCGCATCTCGCGGGTAGTCTCCTACCCAGGCCCAGCAGGAGATTGGGCAGAGCCCGGAGTGTCATGCGACGGTATGAAGTCTTCCCGGCGAACAAGCGTAGGAAGTCCCGGACGAACAAGGGGTTTCTCACGGCCAAGTCGAAGCTGGCCCGCGGATGGCCGTAGAACAGGCGGGCCCCAAGCCGGCCCCACAGCAGATCGCGTCCTATTTCCCGGTCCACTCGGCGCGAGTAGGTGCTCGGGCTGTCATGCAACAGGACCTCGGCGGCCAGCCGTCCGCTATGGACGGCCCGGCGAATCCCTTCTCCTAGGAGTGGATCCATCAGTCTTGCAGCGTCACCGGCGAGCAAAACACGGCCCTGGCGGAGTGGTTCCCGTTTGAGGTGGATCGGCAAAGGATGACCGCGAGCGCGCACTCCGTTAGTCTCGACCCCCAAGGTTTCCATTTCCTGGCGCAGCGTGTGTTTCAGGCTTTGGCCGTCTCCACGGAAGGTCCCAATCCCCGCCGAGAGATGCTCCTTCTTTGGGAAAATCCACAGATATCCTTTGACCTGCGTCCCAAAGATGAAGAGGGCTGTGTGTGCATACTCCTCGAGCAGGTCGTCATCGACGGGAATCTCGGCCTCGATGGCTGCCCCCCATGTGCCCATGGCGGCGCAGGCCCATAAGGCGGGCCACGCGAGAGTTGGCTTCATCTGCTCCAATGAGATACCGAGCGCGGAGTCTCCTGCCCTCAGCGGTGGTCGCCGTAATGGAGGATTCGTCCTGTTCAAGCTGCGTGACCGATGTCTCGTCTTGCACCTCGGCCTGAGCGTGCTCGAGAATGTGAAGATCGAATCGATCGCGCATCACCATCGCCGTCGATCGAGCGGGAAGGTCAGTGGTAACTTCCCCGTGGTTTCGAAACCGAAACCGCACACGCTCGATCCAGCGTTCGACCACGCGAGAGAAGTCGAACGGAAACCGATCGAACATCAGCGTGGGAACGCCCCCTCCGCAGGGCTTGTAGCGGGGCAGTCTCTCTTTCTCAAGGACGACGACTCGCGCTCCACCCTCGCCCAGCCAGTAGGCCGCCGCAGCCCCAGCCGGTCCGGCACCGACGACGATGACGTCGTAGGTCACAGCGGGAAGAAGCTAGGATGCCCCACAGCATGCTGTGGGTGCGAATGGCGGGCCGATGTCTGCACTGTACGGTTCGACCCAGGGCTTTTTCCCAAGGAGGAAACCCGCAGCGAGGCGTGGTTTTTCACCTGTTCTACCGAGGCTGCTTCCAGAAGCAGATCATCTGATCCGGCCTGAACGCGACTTGGACCAGTTCCCACTCCTGCCTCCCAACATCATCAAGAACATGCTCGATGGCTTGCGTGAGCGGGTTCGGGCCCTCATCGAAATAGCACGCACCCTCATCGTCGCAGTAGATGGCTCGGGGGATCTCGTCGACTGTGGTGCCGAGGTGGTCCAGTATCTCCTCGGCCTCGTGGACCGTGATCTTGTAGCGCCAGCTGGGCATATGTTCTCCTTGCTACTTGGGCGCGATCTGAATACGGCAGGCCTGATTATAGCACACGACCTCGGGCGGCGACAAAACGCTTCAGAGCCAAGGGTCTCGAAGCCTGCTCCGGGGACAAGACATTTTCGTTCGGCCGACTGTGCACTTGAGCTATACGACCACAGCGCCCGTAGGGCAGGCCGGAATGCATTCTCGACATCCGTGACACCGGCTGCCGTCTATGAAGGGGGGCTCACCAGGATCCATGGCCATAATGGCCTTGGTCCGGCATGCGGCCCGCGCCACGCACTTCTCACATGCTCGACAGTCCTTCTCTTCCACGTGGGGAATCTTCCCCGGAGATGTGTGGTGTCCCATACGCGAGGGCTACGGAAACTAGCGACTCCAGTCCGGGCGCAGCCGCTCGCGGCCATGCAAGTAGCGATCAACCGCCATGGCCGCTTCGACACCTTCGGCCGCTGCAACAACTGCCTGCTTGACGTGTTTGCACAGCACGTCTCCTACGGCGAACACCCCCTCGACATTCGTTCGATAGGATCTGTCAACGACCAGGCATCCATCTTCATTCTTCGATACCTGATCGTCCAGAAAATCCGTCACGGGCACGTTCCCTTGAAGGTAGATGAAGACTCCGCTGACCTCAATCGTCTGGTCCTCATCGTCTTCGGCGATGCGAACTGCCTCGACCTGATCTTCCCCTTTGATCTCCTTGATCTGGGTCGAGTAATGGACGGTCACCCCGTCCTGAGCGTTCAACTCCTCCACCAGGTTGTCAGTGGCCCGGAAAGCGGACCAAGGGACGAGGATGTGGACGTGAGAGGCAAAGCGAGTTAGGGTAAGCGCTTCCTCGACAGCCTCGTCGTTGCCCCCTGCCACGGCTACCTCCTGACCGCGAAAGAAGGCCCCGTCACAGGTGGCGCAGTAGCTTACGCCGCGCCCGACCAGGCGCTCCTCCCCCTCGAAGCGGTTGGTCCTCCCCATTGCACCGGTGGCAATGATCACGGCACGGCTCTTGTATCCGTTCTCTCCCGTCCAGACCTGCTTGGGAGTACCGTCCAGATCCGCGCGCAAGACCTTCTCGTCGATGAACTCAGTTCCGAAGGAGCGTGCTTGGTCTCGGACGCGGCGTACAAGATCCGTCCCTGTGGCTGGCTCCGGGAGGCCAGGGTAATTGACGATCCTCGAGGCCATCCCCAGGGCTCCCGCAGTCAGGCCTTTGTCAATCACCAATGTCTTGAGATCAGCTCGCGCAGTGTAGATGGCTGCACTGGCTCCGGCTGGCCCCCCACCGATGACGATCACGTCATAAGCCACGGCATCCGGGGATCCTCCTGCGACAACGTGTACATTCATCCTAGACATGCCCCTCCCGTGGACTATTCCATTCGCTCAGGCAGAACCGTCGTCTACATTCGCCTTACACAGCGGCTCTATGACCAGGACCTCGAGCCACGATCGTGGCCGCAGATCTGCCCGGAGCCGCTACGGGAACTTGCCCAAGTAGCGCTCCGCCTCCATCGCGGCAACGGCGCCGGTACCAGCGGCAATCACCACCTGACGGTAGCGAGGATCCTGGACGTCGCCGGCGACGAAGACCCCAGGCACGTTTGTTCCCTGGCGGCGATCTGAGACGATGTAACCCTGTCTGTCCAGTTCCAGTTGTCCGGCGAAGAGGTCGGACTTCGGCTCCATTCCGATGTAAATGAAGACACCATCGGTTTCGACCATGCTGCTCTCTTGCGTCTTCACATTTCGCACGCGTACGCCAGTCACGGTCTGATCGCCCAGAATCTCCTCCACGACCGAGTCCCATACGAAGTCGATCTTGGGGTTGGCGAAGGCCTGTTCCTGGTAGATCTTCGTGGCCCGCAACTCATCGCGGCGATGAATGATCGTCACCTCCTCAGCAAACTTGGTCAGGAACATAGCCTCGTCCAACGCGCTGTCCCCGCCACCGACGACGATGACCCGCTTATCACGATAGAAGAAGCCGTCGCACGTGGCACAAGATGAGACACCTCGCCCGTAGAACTTATCCTCCCCCGGAACGCCCAAACGCCGCGGGGCGGCGCCTGTTGCGACGATCACAGCCTGAGCCTGGTAGCGCTTCCTGAACGTCTGGATGATGAACGGTCGTCCAGAGAAATCGACCTTGGTCACCGTCTCTGGGGTTACCTTCGCCCCAAAACGCTCGGCCTGGCCCTGAAACCGCTGGGCTAGCTCAGGTCCCCCAACGCCATCCGGGAATCCTGGGTAGTTGTCTACCTCTGCTGTATTCGCTGGCTGACCGCCGGGAAGGGTCCCGATGAGGGCGCACGTGCCGACCCGGGCACGCCCACTGTAGATCGCCGCGGTCAACCCGGCCGGGCCTCCCCCGATGATGACCAGCTCGTAGTCCTCGACTTCATCGCCTTCCCCTGCCTTCGGATGCCGCATCTTTGGCTCAAAGTCCATCGCTGCTATGTCTCCTCAGAGGCTACCGCCGCGCGGAGCTTTTCCAGAACCATCTGTTCCGGCGCTGCTCCCTCAATATAGGTGGAGTCGTTGACCACTGTTCGGGGCACGCCCATAACCTGGTACTTCGTGACCAGGTGAGGGAATTCTTGAGCCTCGACCATGTCAGCCCGCACCATTGGGCTGACCAAGGCCATGTGATGAGCCAGGACGACCGCCTGTGGGCAATAGGGACAGGTCGGCGTCACAAAGACCTGCAAATGAACGGGCTCAGTCAGGTTCGACAGATAGCTTTGGGTTTCTTCGCTCAGCTCCGTTCTCCCATTTGCCACGGACTTGATAGCATCCAGCAGAGACGTGAACTCATAGCCCGAGGGGATCCCGTAGAAGCGGATTCCGTAGTCCTGCTCGCCAACTATCGCAGTAGCCGGAATCTTATCAATCTCATACTCATCAGCTACGTCCTTATCGCTGACGAAGTCATAGATTTCGGCTTGCAGTCGCTCGGATAGAGCGGCGACCTCCTCGATCAACTGCCGTGTCTCGCTGCAGTACTGACACTCCAATTCCTGGGTGAACATCACTAAACGAACAGGAGTGGCCAGGCCGGCCAGCTGTTCTCTTACTTCTTCCCGTACTTCCTCATTGAGTAAAGGCATAGATTGTCTCCTTTGAGGTATGAACTCTTGTCCACATTGAGTGCATGCTAGGCAAGTCTGGACAGAGCCATCTCCAAGGCGTCAGCGATCTCCTCCGCCGACGCGTCCGAAACGACGCACTCACTGGCGTAGGAGCGTACCAGCGCGATGGTTGCCTGATGAGCCGCCGATCGGACGGCGGCCAATTGCTGGAGGATCTCGCTGCAGTCCCGATCGTCCTCGATCATCCGCGCCACGCCGCGCGCCTGACCTTCGATGCGCCGGACACGCCTCAATAGCTTCTTCTTAGCCTTATGGTCGGCTAGTTTCACGTCGTCCCCCCTAGAGGCTCACGGCCCCCTAATGGCTTGTCCCTCAGATGGG
>JASFVD010000088.1:0-7923 GCA_050050015.1 Anaerolineae bacterium
TCTCTGGCTTTCGGCCGTGGCCTTTGTCACGATGGGCGTCTTGATCGGCCTTGGTGTACTGTAAACGAAGCCGATTAGAAGGCGCCACACCTGTCTGTTGGAAGCATCTGTAGCATCAATCGGAGTCCCTCGCATCCGACGATGTGAGTCTACGGCAAGGCGTGGCGGCCCACCAGCCTGCTAGGCCGGGGAACTGGGGCTCGACGTGAATAGCGACAGAGAATGTTGCGGTCCGATCTCTGGCGTTCGGAGCGCGTCGAAGCCGTGGGGACGCAGTAAAGCCTCCACCTCTCCGCGCGAGAGCCTCACGGGAAAAAGCCAGGATGCCCCACAGCTTGCTGTGGGGATGAATGGCCGGCAGATGTGCACAGTCCATGATTCGACACCAGGCTTTTTCCTTAGGAAGAAGCCCCGCAGCTTGCTGCGGGGTTCTTCACGTCGATGGGTGGTCCGGGCGGCGCAGCCACCTTCTTGAACTCGACCACCGCCAGCCGGCCGCCGGGTCCTAGGACTCTGGCAATCTCACGCACCACTCCACGCTCTGTTCCGTCCCGAACGAAATCGTGCAGCGCTGCCGCCAACAGACAGACGTCAACAGCGCTGTCTTCAACCGGGATGTGTTTGCTGACGTCGGCGATCCTCGGACGAATGCAGTCAATCCGTCTGGCGCGAGCCTCCGGCGTGAGGGCTTCAATGCCCTCCCGCCAAAGGTCGACAGCCCAGATCGCGCCTTCCTCCGTCACGAACTCAGCTGCCTGAAGACTGTATCGCCCATCGCCGCAGGCGGCATCAAGGAATACGCTGTTCGGCTTGAGGCTCAGGGCCCTGAAGAGCTTCCTCGTGTCTTCAAGATCGTGACTACTCTTACCGGCTCCAGTCGGTCTCCCGGCCATGCGTGGTACTCCATTCTGATTCCTGCCCTTGGAGCAGCGACGCAGCTTGCTCCACGCTCCGGGCGGCAGCCCTCTCGTTGATGAGAGTGACCTTCCATCGAAGGGTGCTCCGGCGCGAGAGGCCCCACGGATTCTTCGCTGTCCGTTGAGACGCACCGACTAAGGCAGCAGTGGCTCGACGTTCTCCTCAATCAGCGACTTGTTCAGCGGTCCAGTGTGTTTGCTGCGGACCACGCCCTCCCTGTCGATGAAGAAGCTGGTGGGGATACCCCGCACTCGAAACGTCTGGGCTGCCTGGCTGCTCTGATCCAAGAGGATAGTGAAGGTCAGCCCTCGTTCCTGCGCGAAGTCACGCACCTGATCTCTTGCCTCGGCGATATCGACGGACAGTATGGCGAGTCCCCGGTCTCGATACTGCTCGTGGCTTGTCTGGAGAGCAGACCGCTCTCGCCGACAGTGCGGTCACCACGTTGTCCAGAAGTTGAGTAGCACTACGTTCCCTTGCAGTCCGCTCAGACTCACTTCATTGCCGTCCAAGTCGGGCAGGGTCAGGCTGGGCGCGATCGCGCCCACGCTAGGGCCATTGGCCCGATCCGAGGCCGGCGTGGGCGCGATCGTGGGTTCCTCATCTGGAGCTGACTCTTGCTTCGCTGGCACGCGAGTTGGGGGCGGCGCTGTCGACGTCATGCTGCGCGCCACAGTGGAAGCAGCGGCGCCAGAGGCACCGGTGCTGGAATCGGCAAACGTGTCCGGCGTGGGTCCAGGGAGACCCTGGCCGGCAGGACTCCGACAACTCAGCACCAGTATGCACGTGGTCAGCAGGATGAGGGGCAGTAAACGCCGCCGATCCCGTAGCGGGCGATTCTTCACGCCGATGTCTCGGGTCACTGTCGCAAGATGCCCATCCCGCCGCAACCGCTGTCCGCGAAGGGTAGTTCGCATCGTCCGGTGTAGCACGAGTCCCCACGCGGGAGGTCGTATCGGTCAGGATTCACGCCTCGGTCGGCCAGCTCCCGGCCGATGTAGTAATCGGAGTGGATGAAGCGGAGCCATTGAAGAGCAGAATCCTGGACGGCGTCAACTCCCAGGTCCTTCTCAGCGATCAGGTAGCTGGAGAGGCCCCACACGGACTTCGCCAGGTTGCAGTCGCAGCAGCACGTGGACATGGGGTTATCGTCGCAGCAAGGTGCCTTCAGCGGGAGCAACGCTTCCTCCAGGATCTGCTCCTGCTCCGCTGAGAGCGACGTCGCCTCGTAGTAGTCAATGAACCGCTGAGTATTGTCGAGGGAGAGGGGGAGGTCGTAGGCAGTCGGTTCGCCAACGCTGGGAATGATCTCCGCCCGAACCTCTTCCGGGGTGGCCGCTCTGGCGGAGGGATTCCTGTTCACGAGCAAGAAACCAGCGGCGGCCAGTCCAATGGTTAGCAGTGGTATCCCAACGTACATGCTCAATCTCTTCATGGACTTCGTCCGAGAACCCCTTTGTTTGCTCTCCTTCTTGCTGCCTGGTCTCGCCATAGTTGTCCTCCTAAGGTTGTCTGTCGTCTTCTTCTTGCCTTCCTGTCAGCGTCAGGCGAGGCTGATGAACAACCAGCCCGCCAGAACCAAGAACAGGGTACCGGTGGCCAGCTTCACCTTCGCCGTGTGTCGATGAATTAAGAGTCCTAGCTGCTCCGAGGTTGTGCCGAAGTAGGCCAGCCCGAAGACCACCACTAGCGGAAGGATGAATGCCAGGTTGTAGAGCAATAGATACATAAGAGCTTGCCCTTGCATCTCCGGCTGGCCCATGACGAAGAGGATGGTGGGCAGGTAGACCTGTCCTGTACACGCCAACTCCAGCAGGGAGATAGCAAACCCAATGAGGAATGCCGCGGGCACCAGGGCGGTCGCCTGGGCCCCGCTACGAATCGTTCGGTTGATGTGCTGGCGCAGCCGGAGTGGGATGCGCAGAGTCATGGCCTCGGATTCCCCTCTCCGAGCTTTGCCGTAGTCAAGGAAACTGTACACGGCCAGGATCAGGCAGAGGATGGCTGTCAGGGCATACACCCAGTTGCCTATCGCTGTCAGAAACGGAAGTTCCTTTAGAATCTGGATCATTCCCAGCCCGACCAGCATGTAGGTGACGAATACTCCTAGCGCAAATGCGCCCCCGACGGCCAAGATCTCCGGTCCCTTCCGACCCAGGAAGCTGAGATAGGAGATGAAGAAGACAATCGTAGCGAAGGCGCAGGGGTTTAGTCCATCGAGCAGGCCCGCGCCCGCAACAGTCAGAGCCCCGAAGGAGCGGAAACGTTCAACGATCGAGGTTCCCGACCGACTCGGATCAAACGCGTCCCAGGAGGCGTCAGCGCCGTTCGTCTCGTACTGATCCACGAGGCTTATCAGGTTCTCCACCGTTACCTGATCCCTGCCGACCAGGTAATCGTTCCCGATAAACACGGCCGGGGTTGTCAATCGCTTCGCCTCCGGGACGCCGAGACGTTGACCAAGCCACTCGTTGAGAAGCTTCGATCTCTCTTCCTCGATGGGGAACTCCGTGAGCACCAGCTGAGGATAGAGCAGCTCAACCTCCTCGAGATAAACGTCCACCCGTGCGCACACCTGACAGCCTGCCTTCGAGAAGTACGCGAGATGGATCGGTGGAGCTCCCCCAATGGGCGGCGCGGGGCCTGCCAGCCAAGCCGAGGCAGAGGGAAGATCGCTCTCCTGATGGGCCTCTGCCCGGGCCGGCTGCGAAGCCGCCAAGACCACCATCAGCATGAACGTGGCGATAAGCACCCGTCGAGTGGGCGAGATAGCCATCCTGCTCGTGCGTGGCACTCGGTGTCGTCTGCTGTGTGATGGTCTGGGATCGCGCTTGTACAATGGCCTAAGGATTGAGGAGTCACGGGAAAAAGCCAGGATGCCCCACAGCTTGCTGTGGGGATGAATGGCCGGCAGATGTGCACAGTCCATGATTCGACACTAGGCTTCTTCACTTGGCTCCTCTTCTAGAGCCGCAGGTCGGCCAGCGTGTCTTGATCTGCGGGAGGGACCACGACTGAACGATCGAGGCGCTCATTGGTTCTTCCGAAATGCACTCGAACGTCGTTGGCTTCGGCATCGCTATATCGAGCAGTTATGGCAGCCGCGAGGCGGATCACTCCTTCATCGGAACTCCCTCGCAAGAGCGTGACTGGGCTGCCACAGCCTTTCACCTCGAAGAGCAGATCCTCCTCCTGTGCTAACCCTAGGATGCGGTGATTCTCGTCCTCGTCCCGTCCCGCTACCGCCTTGGCCTTGGCTGAGAGCCGGAAATGACGACCTACCTTGAGCAGATTGACGTCGTTGATCCCGAAATCCCGATCGAACTCTAAGAGATCTCGCATGCGCCGGGCGAAATTGGGGTCGGTAAGCCGACAACCGCCTGCCGGGCACGGGTAGTCTGTGACGCCGTATGTCTTCGCGAGAGACATCTGCGGCCCGCGAGATCGCCCTTGAAGAGCCAGCAGCCGGCTGCGGTCCACCAAGCCCTCTTCCTCGACCACCGTGGGCTCCAGGTGCTGAGCCGATAGAGGACGCAGCACGCGGTCCTCCAGCCCCGATTCGATGTCGATGATGCGCATTGCGGCGCTTCGCTGCGACATCGGCCGCTGTCCCAGGACCTCACCCGTAAACACGAATGCTGCTTCGGTCTCCTCCATGCGGTCCCTGGCCTTGGAGAACATCAGGATGCGGCAATCCAAGCAGGGGTTCATCTCGCTTCCATAGCCGTGTTTGGGATCTCTTATGGCGTCGAACAGCTCGTCGGTAACGGCCACGGTCTTGCAGCGTATGCCTGCCTCATCAGCGGCGCGTCTCGCAGCACATCCATCTCCACCTCGATCGCAGGTGCAGAAGGGCGTGACGAAGTTCAACGCCTCGACGTGTATCCCCTGGTCCAGCATCAATCTGACGGCCAACGTGGAATCAAGGCCGCCGGACAGCAGGGCGATCGCTTTCGTCTTTGTCTTTTCCTCTCTCACAGCCTCACCAATCTGATCTGTATTCACCGCTCCCAGACTCTAGGGAGGGCTGCCGGACGCCATCGGATAGCCTGCCGCTTGCCACGCTGCCAGCCCACCTGTCAGAGCATAGACGTTCTGCGGATCCGAACCAAGACTTATCGCCTCAAACGCCGCACGGGCGCTCTCCTGTTCGGCCGGTCAAGTGCAGTAGAAGATGAGGGCTTTGTCGTTGGGAAGGCTGTCAAACCGTTCAGCGACCTCCTCCTCCGGCAGTGACAAGGCGCCATCGGCGTGTGCCTCCCTGTACGCCTCCGCCGAGCGTGCGTCGTAGAGGACGGCGTCTCCACCGTCTACCATTGCCTTGGCCTCCTCAAGGCTGATCCGAAGCACCTCGTCGGGGCTCGTAACGGCGGCAAGTGCGCCGCGCCTCGCTGTGCCACAGCCGAGCAAGAGCAGCGCCAGGATCCCCAACGCGATTACCCACAACCATCTCCTCATTACCTATGTCTCCTTATCCGTTGTGTCTGCAGTGCCGCGAAACCAGGTCTCTGAGCTGCCGCGGCTTCCGTGACCCAATCTCGTTTCGTGTGCCATTGTCTGAGTGGCCGTCCGCTCCGCGCGGCCGTTCCGTCTAAGCGGAGGCGGATGACGTCACCGCTCGCTCTCCGCTCGATCGGGTTCCCAGATAGATGGCAGCATAGTACGCAATGTAGCTGAGCACCTCGCTGAGGGAGGGATTGCCGTTGTAGCCGAACAGCGCCTTCAAGAACTCTCCGACGGTGCTGTCCTCGTCTAGAATGGGGTTCAGGTCCCAGACGTGCTCAACAACCGTAGGGATGACCGATGCCTCCTGCAACTCGTGCACGCCGTGCGCCACTAGTCCCGCTGCAAAGAGCACGAGGAGGATTCCCGTCACCTGGAAGAAGGCCCGCACGTTCAATTCCCTTCCCACAGCGAAGATCAGCCAGCCGATCACGATAGCCGCGACCAGGCCCAGTGCGCCGCCGATCAGGGTCTGTGAGGCCGTCGCGCTGAGGGCCGCGGCGGTCAGGAAGAGGACTGTCTCGATCCCCTCACGCACCACGGCCACGAAGGATAGGCTGAACAATGCCCACGAACTCTCCTGGCTGACGGCGCGGCGCACGTCCATCTCCAGGTCGGCCTGGATCTTCCGGCCCTGACGCTGCATCCAGAAGATCATCCAAGTGAGGACGCCCGCGGCCAATAGCATGGCAATGCCTTCGAAGATCGCTTCGCCGCGGCCCTCGAATGCCACTCCCATGACGTTCAAAAGGAGCCCGGCGACCACGCTCACCGCGACGGCGGCCAAGACGCCAGCCCAGACTGGCCTTACGCGGTCAGAGCGACCTAGCTTGCCGAGCACTCCCAGCACAATGCCGACGATGAGGGCAGCCTCCAAACCCTCTCGCAGCGTGATTAAGGCAGATGCAAACATGTCACTGTCACCTCTCCAGTCCTGCAATGCCGCGAGGCTCAGGCCGTGCCGCAGGCGCTGCCCTCGCGGTGTTCACTCAGAGCCCAGACACCCGAACACTCTTCCGGGATCGCCAGATCCATCGGCTACGACGACGAGCCCGTGGAGCTTGCGATCTCGGGCGAGCGAGCCCTACGTCCGAGACAGGCAAGTGGGCAAATGCCGCGCTCACTGTCTCAAACCTGGCACAAGCGAGATCTTGAGCCGCGTTCACGTCCTCCTCCGACCGTCGGGGGCTTCTACGGTGCTCGCCACCGCGCACGATGGGCCCCGAGACTCGTACTTGGCTAAACGGGTCATTGTTTGGTCCTCTCCACATGCTGGACAGTCGGGATTCCGCGCCATGTCCAAATCCATGAAGGACAAGTCGATTGCATCGACGACGAGGAAACGGCCGGCAAGCGTCTCGCCTGCCCCCAGGAGAAGCTTGAGGGTCTCGTTGGCCTGGATGGATCCGATGATGCCCGGCACAGCACCCAGTACTCCTGCCTCCTGACAGGTGGGCACCGTCCCTGGCGGAGGCGGATCCGGGAAGATGCACCGGTAGCAGAACCCGTGGTCAGGGTGGAAAACCATTGCCTGTCCTTCGAACTGGTAGACTGCGCCGAGAACCATGGGCTTGCCCAGGAGGGCGCAGGCGTCGTTCACGAGGTACTTGGTGCCGAAGTTGTCGCTCCCTTCCACGACCACGTCGTACGGCTCGAGGATCTCCAAGACGTTCTCTGACGTAAGACGCTCCTGGTGGAGCGTCAGCTCAACGTCCGGATTCAGAGCACGGAGTGTCTCCGCCGTTGAGGCGGTCTTGGGGCGACCCACGTCCTTGGTGCGATGGATGACCTGCCGATGCAGATTGGAGAGGTCCACGACGTCGGAGTCGACAATGCCCAGCGTACCTACTCCGGCCGCGGCCAGATAGAGTGCGGCGGGGGAGCCCAGACCGCCCACGCCGACGATGAGGACCTTCGATGAGAGCAGCCTGCGCTGCCCTCTGCCGCCCACGTGAGGCAGGATGATCTGCCGGCTGTAGCGTCGAATCTGTTCCTCTGTGAACTCAAGCATCTGAATCCCCTAAGCTGCTCCACGGGCTTGACTGGGGACGACCACGTCCACCTCCTCGATCCCCCCCGCCTTGATGTGGAAAGCTCGCATGACAGGATGTTTTCCGTCCTTCAGCGACACGATCAGATAGACGGCATTGGGGTAGGCAGCCATCGCCACGTCCGTCGGCGAGGGGTAGGCCCCGCGCCCCGGATGTGAATGGTAGATACCCACGACCTCCTGGTCCCTTGCTTCCATGTCCAACATGGCGTCAAGTTGAGCCTGCGGATCGGCCAGGTAGCGGGCTGGGCTCTGCTCGGTGTTTGGTAGCGGATAGACCTCTTCGACCTGGCTTTCCCGACCACCCAACAGGCCACAGGCCTCGTCGGGGAGTTCGGCGTAGGCGTGCTCGACAATCTCCCTTGACTGCCGGAATGTCAGAACAAGCCTAGGCTCCGTCGTGCTGCTCAATCGCCATCTCCCTTGCGCACCCTGATCATCCAGTCCTCGGG
>JASFVD010000089.1:0-7893 GCA_050050015.1 Anaerolineae bacterium
GTTGGTGAAAGCCATCCAGACCTGGTAGCCGATGGGGTAGAAGGTGATGAAGGCCATAATGATGAAGGCAGGCAGGATGTAGATGTAGGCCTGGCGACTCTCCCACAGATTCCAGGCAGCTCGACCCAAGAAGCCCTCTTTCCTGGGTGTGGCAACTGAGGCCATGTCATCCTCCTTGTGTGAGGGGTGGAGATGTGGTGGTGGGTGCCCACCCACCACCACTGAATCGTCGCGCTACTTGTTGTTGGCCGTGTTGATCAGATCACATGCTTCGGCGAGCGCCTCCTCGGGGGCCGAGACTTCCTCCAGGATCTTGGTGACTGCATTGCCCATCGGCTCCCAGGTGGCACCGAGTTCGGTGACGACCGGGAACGGATCGGAGAAGGGGACCTGATCCAGGAAGCCGCCGACGACCGGGTTGGAGGATGTATCCACACTCGCGTTCGATGGGATCCAGTTGGCGTCGTTGAGAAGGGTCTTTTGAACCTCAGCGCTGGTGAGATACTCAATGAGGCGCATAGCGGCTTCTACTTCCTCGGGCGCAGCGTTGACGTTGATGGATACCATCTCGGACTGATTCCATGGGTGTGGATCGCCCGCTTCGAGGATCGGCGGGATACGGGCCACCCCCACGTTATCGGCGCCCAGGTCCGCAATGGCGTCCCCCGCCATCCATGGGCCCTGGAAGCGGAAAGCCGCGTCTCCTTGACGGAAGAGCGTGTCCATGTCCCCGTCGTTGGGATCGCACGTGACTCCGTCCGACTCGCAGACGTTCTTGAAGTAGGCGAAGGCTTCCGCAGCGCCGGTCTCGACGAGGACGCAACGGTACTCATCGTCGAACAGCTGCGCGCCAAAAGCTGGCAGCCACATGTAGTTGTGGAACCAATCGGCCGTGATCGCCAGACCGCTGTCGGCGGCCATCTCCAGCAACTCGTCGAAGTCGGCAGGTGGCGTATCCACCATGCCCTTGTTATAGAACATGGCAACGACCTTGTTGTTCAAGGGGAGGCCGACCAGCTTGCCTTCTACCCGTCCGCCGTCGACGGCAGCCGGGACCAGGTCGCTGATGAAGCCGGCGCCTTCGTCGATCTCAGCCAATAGGCCGGCCGATGCGTAGCCTGCCATACGGTCCTGAGGGCCCGTGGTGAGCGTAGGGCCGCCGCCTGCTGCTGCCTCAGTCTGGAACTTGTTCTGCAGCTCGTCGAACGGAACGGCCAGAGTCTCAACAGTGATATTGGGATTGGCCGCCATGAAGTCGGAGACCGCCTGAGAGAATACTTCCTCCTCGGTCTCGATGTAGCCGTGCCAGACCGAGATGGTCACCGGCTCGGGCGCCTTTGGCTCCTCCTCAGGAGCTTCCGTGGGTGCCTCAGTCGCAGCTGGTCCACACGCTGTCAGAATGAGGCTCAGGGCGATCAAGCCTGCCAGTGTGATGAACACATACCTTCGCATTTCTCCCCTCCTGACTGATAGTGATACTTGCCGGATCCAACCCCCTAGAGGTGGACAGCCTCCGTCGTTTGATTCGCTTGGAGTTCCTATCACCTCCCTTGATTGTGGCGTGCTATTGCCCGTCGGGAGGTAAGTGGCCTCATGAACAACGTCACTCCCGGGGGCTAGAAAGAGCTTCGTCGCACTGTTGCTCGGGGGCGACGCACCAGAGACACCCAGATGCTCCGATAGACCCGAGAGTCACCCCGCGAAATGCCTGGTGCTGGTTTCGGTGTCTCAGGCACACGAGCGGCTGTCCGACGACGCTGAGTCCGTCGCGGCAGTCCGTCTCCCCGGGAGAAGCGCGGCCTGACAGGCCAGATTCGTGATCACGCTGATGATCCTGGCTGTATCCTGCGTGATGTCCTCGATCGGCTCGGTTCCCGAGATTGCCCTCTCGAACATCATCTGGAGCGGCCGCGAGACCTGGACGTACTGGGCGATCGAGGGACGTGCCCGACCCGAAGCGATCATCTCTGCTATCTGCCCTAGCAGTGGCTCGGTCTCAGGATTGAGCGTCTCGTTGAAGGATAGGCTGGGCAGGTTGAACCACTTGGAGCGATAGAGATCACCAATCACGGATACGTCGGTCGCGACCCTGAGCATATCCATTGTGAGCGCAGGACACTTGCATTGTCGCAGAAGAACGTAGCTTGATCCTCCAACGGTGGAGACCTGGTGTCGCCCTCGTGGCGCGGGAGGTGGTGTCGCTCCGACGTGCTGCGAGAAGTCGGCCTCGCTCCACTGGCCGAGCGACTGGATGAGCCTAGCCTGGTAGCTGCCACCCAGTGCCATAGCCACCCTCCCCTCGGCCAACAACCTTGAGCTGGTTCCCGGCGGGTAGTCAACGACCTCAGGCGCGGTGACCCGGTACTTCTGGGTCAGCTCCCGGACGAATCGTAGTCCGTCCGCAGTCTCAGGGCGATTGAGCGTAATGCACTTGGAGTTCGCATCTATGACGTCGCCCCCGGCAGACCAAATGAGGGGTAGCAGCGTGTACACCGTGGCCTCGCCACCAGCCGTACCGCCGGGGAAGGCCAATGGATGATCCAGGCCGTACCGCTCTCGGATGTCCGGCCGAACGAAGTGGAGAGCATTGTTGACGAGCTCGTCCCACCTCTGAGGTGGAGTCAAGCCCTCCTGAGCGAACCAGTCCTTCCGATACCACAGGAGCGAAGCATCGGCCTTGACTGGCAAGCCGTACAGCAGACCCTCAAAGGAGTTAGCCTGAACGGAGTCAGGATACAGACCTTCCCAGCAAGTAGGGTGATCCGCAGCTGATCCCCCGTCGCCCAGAGCGTGAAGAAAACCAGCATCCGCCAACCCAGCCACCCATACGCTGTCAACCACAGCGAGGTCAGGAGCTGTGCCGTCACCCACTGCCGCGCTTAGCCGATCGTAGAGTCTGGCGTGAGGGACAAACTCGACATCGAATGCGATGGGGCGGTCAGGGTGTTGACCGTTCCACTCGCTCGAGATCCGATCTAGGGTGGCAGACCAGTGCGGATCAGAGTGCATGATCCGTATGGTGGTCTTGGATACGGTTCCGCGGGAGACGTCACTAGTGACAAAGGTGCCAAGACCGGGCTTCCGTACTAACAATCCTTCGTGAGCTAGCTCATTGAGCGCCTGGCGAACCGGCGACCGACTGATGCCGTGGGCCCGGCAAAGCTCGCGCTCGGTGGGGATACGATCGCCGGGACCCCAGAGGCCCTGCCTGATCTGCTTCTCGATATACTGTCTAAGTTGGTGGTAGATTGGGACAGGAGATGTGCGATCGATAGTCGTCATTCAGGGAGCTCCGAAGTGGAAGGCTTGGGGTCGCGCGGTGGTATAATGTTATGACATTATACCACACTGAACGGCCCAAGTCAAGGATTCCCTCGCATTCGGCGCAATGGATCGCTGCAGCTCGTGCCGACCCTCCAGAGGGGAATGCACAAACTCTGATCCATCAGGGATCAGGGTTCTCAAGTGTAGCGTATGCTGGAGCTTCCCGGATGGCTCCGCAGTGGATAGCCCCTTTCGGCAGCCACCCATCTTCAGTCAATCGGAGCGGGGCCTAACGTGCGCCTTGTCTGGATCAGAGTTGGGCGGGAGTTCGGTCATAGAGCCGCTGGCGCACCGCGGTGACTTCGCGGCGAAAATCGACATCTTCCTCCAGGAGCTCAGCCACGCGCTCGCAGCCGTACAGAACAGTTGAGTGATCGCGGCCGTCCAAGAGGTCGCCGATGTGAGGCAGCGATGCATCGGTTTCCTCGCGGATGAGATACATAGCGACTTGGCGGGGGCGCGCGACGTCTCGCCTCCGACTGCGTCCCGTAACCTGACTCACCTCCAATCCGAAGTGGTGAGCCACCTGTTCTATGATGTCGCTTGGAGCCAACTCGCGTCTCCGCGGGAGAAGGTTGCCCAAGGCCATCTCCGCGACCTGTGGAGTCAGAGGCTCGTCGGTCAGTCGCGCCACGGCAATCACCTGGTTGAGCGCTCCCTCCAACTCACGGATGTTGCTCTGTATCTGTGAGGCGATCGTGGTCAGGATGTTGTCCGGGATATCGATGCCGCTGTAAGCGGCCTTTGTGCGGAGAATGGCGATTCGCGTTTCGAGGTCGGGGGACTGGACATCGGCGATGAGCCCCCACTCGAAGCGAGAGCAGAGCCGTTTCTCCAAGGTGCTGAGAGCTTTGGGAGGTCGGTCGGAGGAGAGGACAATCTGTTTGTCTGCACCGTGGAGGGCGTTGAAGGTGTGGAAGAACTCCTCTTGGGTTCGCTCCTTGCCCGCAATGAACTGAATATCGTCGACGAGCAGCACGTCGGCAGTACGATACTTCTCGCGGAAGCTGTCCGTGGTGTGGGAACGGATGGCCTCGATCAGGTCGTTCGTGAAGGTCTCGGACGATATGTAGAGTGGGTCTATGCCCTGCTCCCGACACCCGTGACCGATCGCGTGAAGGAGATGGGTCTTGCCCAGCCCTACCCCTCCATACACGAACAGGGGATTGTACGCGCCGGCGGGACTTTCGATCACAGCCATCGATGCGGCGTGAGCCAGCCGATTTCCTGGCCCCACCACGAAGCTTTCGAAGGTGTAGCGCGGATTGAGGCCGGTTCCCGCCTCTCTGCGCCCGGCCAGTGTGTCAGCGGATTCGGGCTCCGACGCTCGCTGCGGCGACTGACCGGAGGCCTCGAGCAGTGGGGTGTCACCCTCTACTGGCGGAGCCTCCCGCTTGCCAACCACGAAGCTGACGTCGACGGTGCGGTCGACTAGGCGAGCTAGCGTACGTTTGATCGTACTCTGCAGTCGATTCTCGAGCCAATCCTTCGCGTAACCGTTCTTGACGGCCACGACAAAGGTTCCGTCCTCGTACTTGACCAGTTTCGAGTCTCGCAGCCACGTCTCAAACGTGGCCTGCGTCATCTGAAGTTGAAGTTCACCAAGGGCAGCGGACCAGATGTGCGCAGCGTTCATATACAGGTACGTTGAAAGGATTGTAGTCTGATTCTGGCCGACACAATCGGCAGCGTGAAGTCAACAAAGGTTGCGGCGCCGGGGACGAACAGCTTTTCCAGCCGAGGTGGCTGAGTTGAGGTCTACCCTATCCCCTGCGACTAGCGATCTATATGTCGAATCGTCGACGATATTCTATCAGAACACGTCTGGACTGGCAACCGAATCTGCGAGGATTAGCTTAAAAGAGGAGAGTCTTTAAGATGACCGAGACGGGCGGTTGCTCGGCGCAGCTCTCCGCGCGCGGCGGCTATACATATGGGGGATGATGGGGAATCAGCCCCCACATATTGGGGGTGTCCTGTTCGGGTGAACCCATCAAGGTGGTGCAGGATCGATGCACAAGAAAGTGCTCTTTGGTCAACCATGACAAACTAACAGAATCGCTGGCCGCTGAAAAGCAAATTACATGAACTCCTCAGCGCATGTGCAGAGACCGCCTTACGCCGACAACACATCTTGCAGGATGTATTGCATTCATGGGCATTCACGCCGCTCATGTGATGCCGAAACGGCAAGCTCGGAAGACCGGGCCTTGCCCTCCCAACGATGCGGCATGCCCAACGTGGTTCTGTGACTGTCATTGCCTCGGGAGCTCCGCGCGCGACACAACTCAGTGTCGATCCCTGACAGCGTTCGGCACGACTCTCAAGTGATCAGCGACCAGCCCGGGATGACTGGCTGTTCTTGCACGAGCGGACTGCCATGAGTAGTCTCGACTATCAGGGCAGATCCTCGACATCGTCCTGACTGTGCAGCGTTCTTTTCCGCACGGGGATCTTGGCGTATAATACTCCGGGGCGCAGAGCAGCGCAACCAGGAGACGCAATCAAGGAGGTTATTCAGTGGATCTGTTTGAGAAGTGCCGGGCTTTCACCGAGGCAAGGGAAGCGCAGGAGGCCGGATTCTACCCTTATTTCATTCCTCTCACCGACAGCGAGGGCACCGAGGTCACGATCGGGGATCACCGCCTGATTATGATTGGATCCAACAACTATCTGGGCTTAACGACGCATCCAAAGGTCCGCCGTGCAGCCATAGAGGCGACGGAGAAGTACGGCACCAGCTGTACGGGTTCACGCTTCCTCAACGGCACCCTGGAACTCCACCTGGAACTAGAGCGTGAACTAGCTCGCTTCATGGACAAGGACGCTGCGTTGATCTTCCCCACCGGCTACCAGACCAACGTGGGCACCATTACCGCGCTCGTTGGGCGTCACGACGTTGTCATCACCGACAAGGACGACCACGCCAGCATCGTGGATGGGTGTAACATGTCGTTTGGGGAGGTCCGGCGCTTTGGGCACAATGACGTCGAACATCTAGAGCGAGTGTTGTCGCGATTGCCCGATGATGTGGGGAAGCTGGTCGTGGTGGATGGCGTATTCAGCATGGGAGGCGACCTGGCCCCGCTGCCGGAGATCCTCCCTCTGTGCAAGGCGCATGGGGCACGACTTATGGTGGATGACGCTCACGCTGTCGGCGTGGTTGGAGGCGGAAGAGGCACGGCGACTCACTTCGGCGTCAACGACGAGGTCGACCTCATCATGGGGACCTTCAGCAAATCCTTTGCCAGCCTGGGAGGATTCATTGCGGGCGACGAAACGGTCGTTCACTACGTGCAACACCATGCCCGCTCTCTGATCTTCAGCGCGAGTATGTCCCCGGCAAACACGGCCGCAGCCCTGGCTGCTCTGGAGGTGATGGAGGAGGAGCCTGAGCGAATCGAGCGGGTCAATGAGATCGGCAAGTACATGCGCACCGAATACCGCCAGATGGGCTTCGACGTGGGAGACACTGTAACGCCCATCATCCCGATCATCATCGGCGATGACATGCCCACCATCATTGCCTGGAAGGCCCTGTACGAGGCCGGCGTTTACACCAACCCTGTGATTCCGCCGGCGGTGCCCTCGGGGTCGTCCCTGCTGCGCACGAGCTACATGGCCACGCACACGGACGAGCAACTCGACCATGTCCTCTCCACCTTTGAGGAGGTCGGGACGAGGCTGGGCATCATTTGATGGCCTTGACGGACGGCGCGCTCCTGGGTAGTATTATGCTGTAAGATGGGCGGCAAGCCAGCTCGTCCACAAGGTCCACGGAGGATTGGAAAGCCAGAATGCCGTTGTACGAATATGAATGCTCGGACTGCGATGCGCGCTTTGACGCCTTACGACGAATGTCGGATGCGGACGAGCAGATCGCCTGTCCTCAGTGCGAGAGCCAGGAGACCTACCGCGTTATCTCTCTGTTTTCTGCTGTGGGGGATCAGGGGGTGATCGCTGGAGAGGGTTCGTCTTGCGCTTCCTGCTCGCCTTCAGCTTCCTGCGCTGGGTGCGGCAGCAGGTCTAAGTAGCGGTACTTGTTTCGGCCAAACCGTAGAGGCAAACGAAGGACGCTGTCATACTCGGCAGCGGCCTTGACGTGTCACCGGCTCTTCACTCTCTCTCCCACAACCGGATCGTTTCCCGGATGAAAGCGCTTATCGTCTCATCAGGGACCTCTTCGGCTGAGCGATAGCGTTCGGGACCCACGTAGATGAGGGGGCGACCTTGAACGTCCCGGGCCATTCGAATCTCCATTTCCGCCAAGTCGGGTCGCTCCTGTAGCCGCTCCTGGAGCAAGGAGTCGATCTCCTGGACAAGGTCGAGAGGCCCTGACAGAGAGGCGTCGGGCTCTCCCTCCGTGGCAACCTGGACACCTTGTTCCTCGAGAGGCGTTGGGTCGACGGAGTCTGGCACAGGGGGCCCTGCGGTGGAGCTGTTTGATGCCTGCCTATCCTTCAGAGCTGGCAGCCACCCCTCGGCAAATGACAACACTGCCTTGATGGCCGCGACAGTCTCCTCACCTGTCTCTCGGTCCTCTATCTCGTGCAGTCGGCGCAAGCGCTT
>JASFVD010000090.1:0-7885 GCA_050050015.1 Anaerolineae bacterium
GGTTTGAGCCCGACGTAGTGTGGAATGGACAGCAGCCTGTGCTTCTTGTTCTGCTCACCGCGTTGTTTGTTCTCGGATCTGGCCTGATGGTTCCGGCCGGAGGGGTGCTGCGCTATCTCGCTCCAGTTGCAGCCCTGGCCATGCTTCTCACGGCGACGCTCGGCAGGCACGCAGGCGCAGCGTCCGCCGTCTTCTTGGGAGCTGTGACCGGGCTGGTCGCCGATGGATCTCTCGAGATGGCCACGTACGCGGCGGCGGGGGGGCTTGTTGCCGCGCTCACACTCGACGAAGTGGAGCGGATTGGCGAGATGTTCCGCGCGGGTGCTTTTGTCGCTCTCATTCATGTCTTCGTGCTGGGCATATTCCATCTGACCGAAGACGCAACCTTGCCAACCGAGCTACTGACCTCCGCCATGGCCGGGGTCATCAACGGAGGAATCTCCTCAAGTCTCGCATTGGGGGGCCTGTTTCTGATAGCCCCCTTGTTCGACATCGTCACAACCATGCGTCTGATCGAGCTTAGTAGGCCAGAGCACCCCCTCCTGCAGCGCATGCTACGCGAGGCCCCAGCCACATATCATCACAGTCTTATGGTAGCCACCCTAGCTGAGCAAGGAGCCGAGAGTATCGACGCCAATCCTCTGCTGACGCGCGTAGGAGCCTACTACCATGACATCGGGAAGATCGCCCGCCCGTATTTCTTCTCAGAGAACCAGGCTGAGAGCCTGAATCCACACGATCGGCTGGATCCTGAGACAAGTGCCGAGGTGATCGTAGGACACGTGACCGACGGCATCGAGCTGGCACGACGATACCACCTTCCCAGTCGCGTGCGCGCATTCATTCCCGAGCATCACGGCGGAAGTCGAGTCAGTTTCCTCTATCACAAGGCAGTGCAATTGGCTGGGAGTGAGGAACTGGTGAGCGAAGAAGACTTCCGCTATCCTGGCCGCAAGCCACAGAGCAAGGAGACTGCGCTTGTGATGCTGGCCGACGGCAGCGAGGCTGCAGTGCGTTCTGCACGACCAGAGAGCGGCGACGCAGTTGCGGAGATCGTCGATCGCATCATCGACCAGCGCGCCGAGGATGGGCAGCTGAACGAGTCCGGCCTGACTCTCCAGGACGTCGAGACCATCAAAGAGGTCTTCGCCTCGGCCTTGAAGGGCACTTTTCATCCCAGGATCAAGTACCCTGGTACTGAGGAAGAACAAGCTGATGAGCAAGTGGAGCCCATAGAGGCATGAGCCTTCATACCGTAGATGTTCAGGTTGAGGAGTCCTATAGGTCGCGAGCACGGCCGGAGACATTGCGGCAAGCTGCGCAGGCAGCTCTTGAGCATCAGCGTGTTGAGGAGCCGTGTGAACTGGCAGTGGTCGTTACCGGTGATGAGACCCTCCGCCAGCTCAACCAACGTCACCGCGACGTTGACGCACCTACAGATGTCCTAGCCTTTCCTCACCAGACGAAGAGCTCTACCGGCGCTCGATTCGCCTTTGTCGAGTCCCCCGAATTCCCACGCTACCTAGGAGACATCGTCATCTCGTTCCCCCGTGCCGAGGCTCAAGCTGCTGAGGCAAGAAACGAGCTGGATGCTGAGCTACAGTTGCTGGTCATCCACGGGGTTCTGCACCTCCTAGGGCATGACGATCAGGTAGAGCCCGAGCGCTCCCGCATGTGGCAGGCCCAGCGAGCCATTCTTGACAACGCGGGCGTCAAGGTGAACCTCCCGGACTGAGGATGCGCAGCCGGGACACGATGCAGGCCTTCCGCCATGCCTTCTCCGGCCTCTGGTATACCCTCCGCACCCAGCGCAACATGCGCGTGCATCTGGTCATTACCGGCCTGTTGACCATCCTGGGCTCTTGGTTGAGGCTGCCGCCCGATCAGTGGGCTGTGCTGGCTCTAACGTGTGGCCTTGTGCTGATTAGCGAGATGATCAACACGGTGGTCGAGAAACTGGTGGACCTTTTATGCCCTGACTACCACCCGGCGGCGAAGATCGTCAAGGATGTGATGGCAGGAGCGGTGGTCTTGGCTGCCATCGTGGCCGTCCTCGTCGGCCTTCTCATTCTAGGTCCGCCGCTCTGGGTCAAACTGACAAGCTGGCTCTAAGCCATCGAGGGTAAGCCCTCGGAGACCTTGAAGCTGGGGCGGCCCAGTGCTGGATCGTTCAGCACGGGTGTCCGCCCACCATTCATCCACATCGCACGCGTCAGCGCGCCCTGTGCTTGGGAGCATATGGGTTTTTCCGTGAGTAGTATGCGCCACCTGTCCAGAAGGAGAAGTTGATGAGTGAACGAAACAAAGTTTACCTGACTCGTGAAGGAGAACAGTCGTTGCGAGACGAATTGGACAAGCTGGTTAACGTGAAGAGACCAGCGCTGGCGGAGAGATTGCGAAAGGCCATTGCCCAGGGAGACCTCTCGGAGAACGCAAACTACAAGTCAGCCAAAGAGGAGCAATCGTTCCTGGAAGGACGCATCCAGGAGATCCAGTCGATGTTGCGTACTGCTGAGATCATCGAGGAAAACAAGCACGTCAATTCCGTAGCCTTAGGCACCTACGTCACGGTCATGGAGGAGGGAACAGACAGGCCAGAGACGTTCCGAATTGTCGGTACGGCTGAGGCAGATCCGATCGATGGTAAGGTGTCCCACGAGTCGCCTATGGGCAAGAACCTATTGGGACATCAGGTCGGAGATGTGGTCAAGGTTGAAGCTCCCGGAGGCACGATTGCCTTTCGAATCGTCGATATCGGCAACAACTGAGGTGGTCCCCCGCGCAGAGGCTCTGAACGAGCTTTGCGCCGAGATGCGAGCGTGTCGCCGGTGCAGGGAGGCAGGCTATTCCATCACGCCTGGTGCGGTCTTCTCGGGACCCGCATCGGCTCACCTGATGATTGTGGGACAGGCACCTGGCTCAACGGAGTGCGAGACCGGCCGCCCCTTCGGTGGGCCGTCAGGTGAGCGCCTCTTTGACTGGTTGGAGCAAGCCGGCTGGGACGAGAACTCCTTCCGCGCCACACAGTATATGACCGCCATCACCAAGTGCTATCCAGGTGGGGCGTCCAAAGGGAAAGGTGACCGGGCTCCGACACGTGCTGAACAGAAGCTCTGCGCGCCCTTTCTGGAGCGAGAACTGGCTTTGGTGCAGCCTGAGATCATCGTGCCGGTGGGGAGCTTGGCCGTACGCCGATTCGTCGGGCGAGTCCGTCTCGCCGACGTCGTCGGCACTGCCGTCGAGACCAAGGAGGGACAAGTACTCATCCCTCTGCCTCATCCCAGCGGGGTCAACTTGTGGCTCAACCGACAGGAGAACAAGGACCGCGTGTCGCAGGCGCTCGAGCACTTGAGATGGCTGCGCCAACGCCGAGCGCTGTAGGCATAGAATCAGACCATGCGAAGAACGAAGATGGGGTTGGCTCTTGCTGTGGCACTGGTCTTGGCAGCCTGCACCATATCGGGCGATCCCTCCGCGCCTCCTCCCACCACAGCGGGCAGCGGCTGCACCGAGCCAACCACCGTCACTCTGGACGAGGGTTGGCGTTTTCGCACGGATCCGCGAGACGTCGGCGTCCCGCAACAATGGTACGGCTCGCAGGTGGACGACACCGACTGGCAGCGCCTAGCCCCCGGGAAACCCTGGGAATCCAGCGGCCTGGAATACGACGGCGTAGCGTGGTACCGCACCACGATCACAATGCCAACGTGGGATACAGTCTACCTTGGATTCGGCCCAGTCGATGATGCCGCCACACTGTGGTTGAACGGTGAGAGGCAGATGACCTGGAAAGCGGGCGACGAACACTCTGAGGCCCAGGCCCTCGGTATTTCCAATTGGGGAGAGCCCGGTGACCCAGTTACGCTGGCCTTGCGCATCGACGATCTGAGCGGATACGGCGGCATCAAGGGCGCCGTACGACTGAGCGACGAGCCTCGTGGTGTGATGGAGGAGGAAGAGTACATCAGGTGGCTCTTCGAGTCCCATGCCGACTGGCCCACCCCTGACTGGATTCAGGGCGGCCCACTCGCCTGGACGATGTCGGGATTGCCGGACGCGGGAGAGGAAGCGTTGGTTCGATCTGACGGCGCGGTCGCGCCTTGGGCCACGGCGCCGACAGTCGAGGCGTGGCTCTATGACCCAACTGCCGGCCGGGTGGCGACGGGCACATCGGAGATCACGCGGTTCACCCTGCACGAAGGCGACCTACCCATACCGAGGTGGGAATGGGAAACGCTGGATGCGACGGTTCAAAGTGTCCTCTTCGCCGACGCGCAAGAGCGAGCCGTGCGCTGGCAGGTCTCCGTCCGGAACGCCCGTGACACCAGGCGCGACCTTGTCCTCCTGCTGATGGTGCGTCCCTTTGGCATCGATCGATCTCTCGCCCCGATCTGCAAGATCGGCCTTCAGGGCGACTCCCAAGTATGGATCGACGATAGCCCGTTCCTGGTGGCCGGGACCCCGCCGGCTGATGCCGGTGTCGGGTCCCTGGAAGAGGCAATGGACGCCGCGATCCAGGGCGAGGTCCCCGCGGCGGATGCCGCTCTGAGCGATGGCTCGGGCCTTGGCTCCGCCAGCTTGGTCTACCCGTTGTCCTTGAACGCCGGGGAGTCGACGACCCTGCGATTTGCCTTCCCCGACACTCCAGACGCCGATAGTGAGGAAGATCCATTCCCATCAATGGAGGTCTACACGACAGACCAGCTGACTGAAACGGCTGCAGCCTGGGAAGGCGTCTTGGATCGGGTGCAAGTAGATGTGCCCGACGAGTTCGTGGAAAAGGGCGTGAAGGTGTCGACCGCCTACCTGCTGCTGTCGATTGACTCTAACGGCCCTCATCCTGGACCACTGACTCACGATGCCATGTGGGTGCGTGACGCTGCCCACATCGGCCTGGCCCTGTTGCAGCTCGGACACGCCGATACAGTCCGCGACTACATTCCCGATATCTTGGCCGCTCAGGAACCCAGCGGTCGCGTCCCTCCTATCCAGGGGCAGAAGGTACCGTGGGATGACGAAGAGTGGGACGCACAAGGACAGGTGATCTTTCTCGCTACCCAATACTATCGTTACACGGGCGAGATCGCGGCTCTCGAAGAATGGTACCCAGCCCTGCGGGCAGCGGCGAGGTTCATCGTCGAGCTGCGAACGGCCGAAGGCGACAGAGCCGAGCCCGCAGGCGGGTTGCTGCCCCCCAGCAAGAGCGCTGAGGATCTAGGACCTGCCGACCAACACTACTACTGGGACAATCTATGGGCGGTGGCCGGCCTGGAGGAGGCGGCTTATGCAGCTCGAGAACTCGGCCAGCTAGAGGACGCTGCCTGGATGGAGACGGAGGCCGAAGCACTGCGCGATGCCATACTCCGCTCTGTCGAGCGCGTGATGGGTCCGGATCCGGCCTTCTTCCCGGGCGCGGTGGAGGACATGGAGAGTTCCGCGATGGCCCGAGGCACCGTCCCAGCTCTGTGGCCGGTTGAGGTGCTCTCTACCGAGAGCGCGCTGGTCAGACGGTCCTTCGATGCCTATTACCGGCGGTGGATCGCTCCTGATGATGGGGGCTTCCGGCACCGGCAGGATCAGTTCTGGCCCTACGGAGGCCTAGAACTTGCCCACGCCTACCTGCGCCTGGGGCGCCAGGACGTGCTTCATGAGATCCTGGGTTGGACCTTGGAGCACGAGACGCTGCCAGGAACGTACTCCTGGGCCGAGCAGGTGGATCCACAGAGCGGTGGGTTCTCTGGCGGGGATATGCCCCACGCCTGGGCGGCTGCAAGCTATGCCACTCTGGTACGCGAGATGGTGATATCGGAACAGGAAGATCACCTACGGTTGTTCTCCGGGGTTCCGACCTGGTGGTTCGAAGACGACAGAACCATCACCCTGAAGGACGCTCCGACCCACTTCGGCGCGCTGGATCTGCACACGGAGGGCTCCGTCCGAAAGACCGAAGGTGGCTGGGAGGGCACGCTGCAGCTGACACTGTCCGGAGCAACGCCATCGCAGGGCTTTCGGTGGAGACCGCCTTACGATGCTCGCACCGTGGAGGGACCCTCTGGAGTCACCGTGCAAGACGGGTGGCTGATTGTCCCCAAAGATGGAGGAACGGTGCACGTGACTTTCGAACCCGTGGGTTGACCAGGCCAATGCACGAGAACACCGCGAGAGCCAAGCTCGACGGAGATTCGCCACTACTCAGATGGTAGGAGATGTACTCTCACGGTCAGAATCGCGGCGACCGATCCAGACTGTGACCCATGGCTAGTCCGTGCCAATCTCAGATTTGGAGCCAGCACCTGCGGGGGCCGGCGTGCCTAGTCTCGATGGCGCTCCTGAGTCGACTAATCACCGTCTTGCGGCCGGCTACCGGGCAGGATCTTCCCACTACCAGGATGTCTTCTGCCGAAGCGATAGCTCCACGTGTATCAGGTCGGTCCCTTGTCGTCATGGGCAGCCGGCGTGGGAGCAGACCTCCGAGAATTGGCCCCTCTCGTCCGTGGAGACTGCGCCTGACTGACCACACCGAGTCAATGTCTCAAGCGGAGGGCAGGTAGCATGCAAGAGAGCGACGCAAGAAGAGCCTTGCTGATGATACTGGTCCTCTTCCTGACGCTCGGTGTCGCCTACAGCGTCGTCAACCCTATCTTCGAGAGCCCGGATGAATCGCTGAACTACGCCAACATCCGTTTCCTCATCAGGGAGAAACGCCTTCCCGTACTGAAGCCGGACGAGCCGACGAAGGCCCACCACCCTCCCGCATACTATGCGCTTGGGGCTTTGATGACGAGTTGGGTGCCGAATGAGCACTTCGACGCCATCACGGAACGCGTCAACGCTTTCTGGATCCATCGAGTTGGTGAACCGGGCGTAGACAATAAGACCCTCTTCCTCCACGACCCCAGCTTGGAGCGTTTTCCCTATCGGGACGTGGCCTTGGGAGTCCACCTGGTTCGCTGGCTCTCGTTGCTGATGGGGGGAGGAGTGATTCTGTGCGTTCACGGAATCGTGCGCGAGCTGCTTCCCTCTCGCCGCAGGCTCGCCCTGATGACAGCGTCACTGGTAGCCTTCAATCCCATGTTCCTCTTCACTAGTGCATCCGTGCACGACGACGCACTTGCCAACCTTGTGGCTGCGGCGATTCTGTACACAACCGCCAGACTCCTGAAGCGCGGCCCTAGCATGAGACGGGCAATGGCACTGGGGGCACTGCTTGGAATAGCCCTCCTTACTAAGTTGACCTGCCTTCTGATCGTGCCATCGGTTGCCCTCGCTCTGCTGATAGGCCACCAGGCCACAAGCGATGGCGTCAAGTGGGATCACTTTCTCCGCTTGGCAGGAGTGATCACCGCGTTGGCACTCCTGGTTGGCGGGTGGTGGCTGGTGCGCAACCAGATCGTTTATGGGGAGCCGACCAGCATGGAGCGCCAGCTGGAGGCGTGGGGAGGGGTGCGACCGAACGCGCCTAATTTCGGAGCTGCCGTGCGCGAACTAGGATTCCTTCACGATTCATTTTGGGGAGTATTTGGCTACGGTCAGATTCCAATGCCTGAATGGGCCTACGCGCTCCCTCGTCTCCTCGGGCTACTGTCAGCAGGCGGTTGGGTTCTGTGGTGGGCCAGATTCCGTTCTGGCAGCCCGCGCAACGCCTCAGATCTTGACGGCACTCTGCAGCCAAGGGTTCTCTCAGTTCTGGTCAGCGCTCCGCTGGCAACCTTCCTCATTGTGTTCTTTCGCATGCTCTACATCGATTCAGCCCATTTCGGCCGGTATCTGCATGTATCGCTCGGATTCTTGGCACCGCTCTACGTGCTGGGACTGGCAGGATTGGGCCGCGACAAGGACACCGGGAGGATCGCAATCGGCGTCGCTACTGGATTGCTCGCTCTCA